>DATCTB010000517.1:0-2456 GCA_036568185.1 Bacteroidales bacterium
CATCGAAGGTTGGGGTGCTGATTTGCAGTCGGAGCACGAACGTTATTTGGTAGAAAAACATTTCAAAAAACCAGTCATACTTACCGATTACCCCAAAGAAATCAAGGCGTTTTACATGAAACAAAACGATGATGGCAAGACTGTGAGGGCGATGGATGTGTTGTTTCCGCAGATTGGCGAAATTATCGGTGGTTCGCAGCGCGAAGAAAATTACGACAAGTTGTACAACCGAATCAAGGAAATGGAAATTCCTGAAGAATCGATGTGGTGGTACCTTGAAACACGGAAATTTGGCAGCGTGCCTCATGCCGGTTTTGGCCTTGGTTTTGAACGCCTGATGCTGTTTATGACCGGTATGGGCAATATCCGCGACGTAATTCCTTTCCCAAGAACACCATTAAACTGTGAGTTTTAGAGAATAGCTTTTTAGGCACTAGGCTATTAGGCTTCTAGTGGGACAGAGATCCAAACATCTAAAATTATTAATCCTTATTCTTAATTTAAGCTAGAAGGGTTTTTGGCTGGTGGATAATTTTAGGGAAATTTCACTTTCCCAAAATCATGCCATTTCAAAATAATGTTATATTTGTGATGGCCTGATAACCTAAAATCCAAATGTAAAAACTATGCTCAACCAGCGGCTACAACAAAAATTACTTCAGAAACTTTCGCCACAGCAAATTTTGCTGATGAAGTTGTTGCAAATACCTGCTATTGGCCTTGAGCAAAGAATAAAACAGGAAATTGAAGAAAACCCTGCCCTGGAAATTGACCAGGAAAACGCAGAACAAGAAACTGCTGATCTGGACAAAGATGATACAGATAATGATGACGGAATAGATGACATAGAAACTGATGTTATTGACAAAAATGATGAATTCGACATCAACGATTATATTGACGATGACGATATCCCTGATTATAAGACCCGCACCAACAACTACAGCGCCGACGATGAATACCGGGAGATTCCTTACGCTTCAGGAATAAGTTTTCATGAGCTGCTTCAAACACAGCTTGGCCTTCGCCATCTTGAAGAAAAAGAGTACGAAATTGGTATGTATATAATTGGCAACCTCGACGATTCGGGATATTTGGAGCGTTCATTGGATGCAATTGTTGATGATTTGGCTTTTTCGCAGAATATAATGACCAATAAAAAAACTGTTGAAAAAGTGTTGTATATCATCCAGGAATTTGATCCGGCCGGAGTTGGCGCCCGGAATTTGCAAGAATGCCTCTTGATACAATTGAGAAGAAAGAATGAAGAGAAACCCTCTACCACTCTCGAACTTGCAATCAAACTGATGAACCGCTATTTCAATGAATTCACCAAAAAACATTACCAAAAAATAATGAAGCGGGCCGAGATAACTGAGGAACAACTGAAATCGGCAATGGATGAAATTCTTCGTCTGAATCCCAAGCCAGGAAACTCGATGAGTGACAGTAGCAGGGTGAATCAATATATTATTCCTGATTTTAAAATTACCAATGACGATGGAGAACTCGAACTGACACTAAATTCGTGGAATATGCCCGAATTGCGAATTAGCAATATGTACGCCGGGATGATAAATTCGCTCAACCAAAACAAACGGACCAAAAGCCAGAAGGAAGCCTACATTTTTGTAAAACAAAAAATTGATTCTGCAAAATGGTTTATTGACGCCATCAAACAAAGGCAAAACACGCTCTATTCAACCATGTTGGCAATAATGGAATACCAAAAGGAATATTTTCTTACCGGCGACGAAACCACGCTGAGGCCAATGATTTTGAAAGATATTGCCGAAAAAGTGAGCCTTGATATTTCAACTATTTCGCGTGTGGCCAACAGCAAGTATGTTCAAACGCCTTTTGGAACTTTTCTTTTAAAAAGCTTTTTCAGCGAATCGATGCAGAAAGATGATGGCGAGGAAGTTTCAACCCGCGAAATCAAGAAAATCCTGAGCAATATTATTGAAAAAGAAACCAAGAAAAAGCCATACACCGACGAACACCTTACTAAATTATTGAAAGAAAAGGGCTACCCAATTGCCCGGAGGACAGTGGCTAAATACCGTGAACAGCTTAACATTCCGGTTGCCCGCTTGAGGAAAGAACTGAACTAAATGGAAAATAAATTCACCCGGGCAATTTCATATCTTTTTCATCCGCTGCTTATTCCAACTTATGCCGTGTTGGTTTTAATGTTCCTGCCCGAAAACAGGTTTGTGACAGTACCTTTCCAATTACCGTTATTTTTCCTGGCCTTTATTTTTCTCTCAACATTTGTCTTTCCGGCTCTTCTGATGTTGATTCTTAAAAAATTCAATGTGATTTCAAGTCTCGAAATGGAAAAACAAAAAGAACGCGTATTACCCCTGGTATTGATGTCAATGATTTTTTACGCGGTATTTTATTTAATGAAGCAAGGCCCGCCCAACACCGTTTTCAACCTTTTCATGCTTGGA
>DATCTB010000518.1:0-10295 GCA_036568185.1 Bacteroidales bacterium
TTGTTGCCTGAGTTTCTTTTGCTTCACTATTGGCTGCAACCACATCAGTTTCAAACGGAATGTCGTTGATGTAAGCTTCGTCTTCCAATTGGAAAACAGCCAATGCCTTTTCGGCAACTATTTCTTTTGTATTAAAAGGTATGTCGTTTATGTAAGCTTCTTCGCCGAAAGAAAAGTTGCTTGCGTTTATATTCATTGAGGTGGTTAATAAAAGGGTAGTTAGCAGTGCGAGGGTAGTTGTAGTTGTTTTCATTTTTTTATGTTTTAAAATTTATGATACAAAAATACCCCGGAAACAGAGGCGGCGAAATGACAAATAGGCGAACGGGGGCTATGCTTCGGTAAGTGGCGAAATAGAAAAGTAAATTTTATAACAAGGTGGAATGTGTCGGTGAAATTTGCTAATTTTCCATTTTTCATTTTAAAAAAAATATTGTGAATTCTATTGTAAAAAAGGCTTACGACGCGGAAACGTTCAGGAAAACCGGGCACGAACTTGTTGACCTGCTGGCTGCTTACCTGGAAAAAAACCAAAATGGCGGACAGGAAAAAGTGATGAACTGGAAAGAACCGGCCGAACAGCTTGAGTTTTGGAAAGATTATTTGGAAAAAGGCAAAAGCACTTCAGCTTTTTTTTCAGATATAATCGAAAATTCAATCCATTTGCACAACCCTAAATACATGGGGCACCAGGTTTCGGCACCTTTGCCAATCACATCTTTGGCGGCTATGGCAAGTGCACTCCTTAATAACGGAATGGCGGTTTACGAAATGGGCCCTGCAGCTTCAGCTTTGGAAAAATGGATTGCCGGCAAGTTTGCCCAACTGCTGGGCTATGATGAAAACGCAGATGGAATCATTACTTCAGGCGGGACATTGGCTACCTTAACCGCCATGCTGGCTGCCCGAAAAATGAAAGCCGGCGATGATATTTGGAAAAACGGCAATTCTGCAAACCTGGCAGTCATGGTTTCGGAACAGGCGCATTATTGTGTTGACAGGGCGGCGCGGATTATGGGTTTTGGGGAAAAAGGCGTGATAAAAATTCCGGTTGACAACCAATATAAGTTGCGGGCTGATTTGCTGGGTGAGTATTTGGAAAAAGCCAAAACCGAAGGTTTAAAAGTGATTGCCGTTATTGGCAGTGCCTGCTCTACTTCCACCGGAACGTATGATGATTTACTTGAAATTGGGAATTTCTGCGAAAAACACAATCTCTGGTTTCATGTTGATGCTGCACACGGTGGCGGAGCCATTGTTTCGGGAAAATACAGGCCGCTGCTGAAAGGTATTGAGCAAGCCGATTCTGTAATTATAGATTTTCACAAAATGCTGATGAACCCTGCGCTTTCAACCTTGCTCATGTTTAAAAACGGGCAAGTTTCTTACCTTACTTTCAACCAAAAAGCCAATTATTTATGGAAAAAAAATGAGGATGAAGAATGGTATAATTATGCCAAACGGACTTTTGAATGCACCAAACTGATGATGAGCCTGAAATTCTACTCAGTGGTACAAGCCTATGGTTTTGAAATTTTTGATGAGCACGTTACCTACCTGTATGATTTGGGAAAACAGTTTGCTGAGTTAATTAATCAAAGAAAAGGTTTTGAACTAGCTGTTGAACCTATGTCGAACATCGTTTGTTTCAGGTTTGTTGGAAATTTTCAGGCTAAAGAATTGAATGAATTAAATGCCAGAATAAGGCAGGAAATCTTGGAAAAAGGCGAGTTTTATATCGTTCAAACGGAGCTTAACAATCAAATTTTTCTGCGCACAACTTTGATGAACCCTATGACCGAAACCAGGCATTTGGTGGAATTGTTGGATGAGGTTGAAAGACTGGCAAAGAAAGTCTAAGAAAATTAGTTTTTTGCCACTAAGGAGCGAAGGCACTAAGTTTCACCAAGAAAACTATTATATTCTTATTGCTCGTTACTTTTTAATTGATGCCTAATGCTCCAATCCTGCAATTTTTTTGGTAAAGCCGAGAGTAGAGTTACCCATGGATTGTGGTTGATTTTGTAAACCCTTTTTGGATTTTTCGCGGTAGCAGCTTTAAAAACCAATTTAGCTACATCATCTGGATGCTTGATTTTTCCAATGTACTTTGGGACAGAGTCAATAAGTTTTTTGAATTCCTCTTTATATAAGGAATCAGGATTTTTTGGCTTGAAATTAACAGTTTCATCCATAATATTGGTCTGTATGGCACCCGGGCGAACCAATACTGAACTAACCCCTTTAAGCATCAATTCCTGTTTGATTCCAAAGTACAACTTTTCAAGTGCCTGTTTAGAAACGGCATAAGGCTGAAAAGGCGCCGGAATTTTGTAGCTTTCGCTGCTGATGGTTACCAGCCTGCCTTGTGATTTACCCAAATAAGGAAGAAAATATTTTACTGAGTTGGAAAGCCCAAAAAAGTTCACATCTAAAATTCTTTTCAATGCATCTCCCCCACTCTCGCTGAGTGGAAAAAAATCGAAAATTCCGGCATTGCTTATCAGAATATCAACTCCGCCAAATTCCTTCTCAACCTGTAATGCACATTTTTTCATGCTTGTTTCAGAAGAAACATCAGCAATTACTTGTAGAAATTGACCTGGATATTTGATTTCAGAACCTGGAAAATGTAAATCAATAGCGGCAACATGAAAACCTTTTTCAAGAAATAATTCAGTCAGCGACTTGCCTAAACCACGGCCGGCGCCCGTTATTACCACTTTTTTTACAAAGTTATCTTTCACGTAAATCATTCAAACGGTTCAATTTGATTTCCAAAAGTACTTTTTACATGAAAACTTTCGAGGTTCATGAACAAAAAAAATCTACCACGATTGTGATAGATTTTTAATACAAGAACTCTTTTAGTGTAAAGTCTTAGTTTACACTTCTATAAAGCCAGAACTATTTTGAATAAATTTTTAGCAAAACATTTTTCCCTGCATAAACAAGTCATCGTAATCAGAGTTGTTTTTGCTTTTTTGTTTGCGGTCTGATTCTATACTTAGCAGTTCGCAAAGAAATTCAATTTGCTCTTCGCGCAATGATTTACTTCTAAGGGCCGCACGAAGTTGTGCTTCCGGAACATGAATAGAATCAGTGATTTTTCTAAACGAGATTTTTCTTTTGTAGCCAGTAGTTCTGACCTTTCCCTGTGCGCTCATAGGTTAATTAATTTAGGTTATAAAACTTCAGCAATAACTTACAATTCCTCACAAAAAAGAACCAACTAGCAGCCTTGATTCTTTTTATTTATAAATGAGTCACTTTTTTGCAATTGCCTTTTTAAATATTAGGTCAACAATAGTATTCAACTTACCCAACACTTTAATCATTTTATTTTTAAAGTGGGGTAACAAATTTGCAAACTATTGTTTAAGTACAAAAGGGAGCTAAATGGCTGATTTTATACTACTTAAAAGGGTAGTTTTTTGGAGAAATGTCGTAAGCAATTAATTATTATTAAGCTGTTTTTCAGGCATTTACAAGAAAGTGAACTTCACCATCCAATACACCTGACACCCTACCAGCTTCAACTGATGAAGGTGAATTCATAAACTGAATTGCTTTCTTCTTATCAGAGACTTCAAAAGTAAAAAATATATTATTCAAATCAGCAGTATCCCGCCACATGTTAATCAGGGTAAGGCCGGCATCAATGTGAGATTGGGTGTGTGAATCAAACACTTCTTTCCATGTCTCAAATTCCTGAACACGGTTTCTGCATAGCACGATGAGCATAAACTTTTTCTTTTTTGAAAATTAGGCTTTACCCTTAACAAAATACATATCAACTTCACCTTTATTTTTGGCTTCGATTTTACCCCTGTATTCGCATACAAAGTGGTCCTTTATTTTTTCATAAGTCATTTGAGAAATATTCACTTCGCCCACCTCACCGCTCGATTCCATCCGTGAAGCAACATTAACTGTATCTCCCCAGATATCGTACTGGAATTTTTTAGTGCCGACTATTCCGGCTACAAGCGGGCCGGTGTTGATACCAATGCGCAATTCAAAATGCGGTTTTTGTTCAGCTATTTTTTGTTTCTTCAATTTTTTCATGAAATCTTGAATTTCCAAAGCTGCAGTCACTACATCCAAAGGGTTCGTAGTGTTGGCAACCGGCAGGCCACCGGCACACATATAAGCGTCGCCGATGGTTTTAATTTTTTCAATATTGTGTTTGGTAATTATGCGGTCGAAGTTTTTGAAACAAAAATCAATTTCATCTACCAATTCCTGGGGTGAAAGTTTTTCGGCAATAAATGTAAAACCTTTTATATCCATAAACATCACGGTAGCCATTTCAAAATGGCGTGCTTCTGAGCGGCCTTTCGTTTTAAGTTCTTCGGCTGTTTCGGCGGGTAAAATATTCAGCAGCAACTCATCTGAACGATCTTTTTCTTTATTAATAATTATATTTTTTTCGGAAAGCTCATTCTTCGTTTTCCTTACAAAACGGAATCGTTGATACAATGCAATTGCAAGTATTAAAATCAAAATTCCAACCGCAGCTACCGAATTGCGGATAGTTTTCTCTCGCTTGATGTTCAACTTTTGAATTTCCGAATCTTTGGTAAGCAATTGGATTTCTTGTTGCCTTTTTTCTTTTTCAAATTCATTTACTTTTTGGATGGCCTTATCCTTTTCTGTTGTCATGATGGAATCGTTCAAAGCATTATATTTCTGGTTATAAATAAATGCATTTTCAAAATCCTTCAATTCGGCATAAATTTTCGAGGTGTTTTCATATATTCTTATCAAATAGTACCGTGCACCTATTCTTTCGGCTATTGCCGCCGACTGGTTAAAAAATTTAAGTGCTTCGCGCCTGTTTCCCTGCTCATAATTTATTTGGGCTATTCCATTTAAACTTGAAACTACACCTAATTCATCATTGATTTCGGTTGAGAGTTTATTGGCTTTTTGTTCATAATTCATTGCTTTTTTAAATTCCTTTTTCTGCAGGTAAGCCAAAGCAAGGTTGTGCAAGGCAATTGAGAAATTATATTTATCATTTATTGAATCCTGCAATGAATACGATTTCAGAAAATACTCAAGCGCTTTTTCGGTTTCTTCTTTTCCATAATAGAGTAAACCAATATTTCCATAATTAAAGGCTAACTTCTTATTATCATGAATATTTTCGTTAATGATGGCGGCTTTTTGATAGTAAGCAAGTGCTTCATCAAAATTTTGCATCTCAGAATAGCGGGCGCCCAGGTTGTTATAAATACGCGCCATTAGGGTACTGTCGTTGGTTTCTTCATAAATTGCCAGTGCTTTCAAAGCATTTGAAGTAGACTCCTCCATATTTCCCAACACTGCTTGTGTTATGCTGAAATTATTGTAGATATCTCCCTGCAGTTTAATTAAGTCAAACTTTTCAGCCAAATCCAGGGCTTCCTGGTATTTATTTAGTGCCGAATCGAAATTTCCCCTGATATCATAACAAATACCCATATTCAGAATGGATTTCCCAATTTCAAGTTGGTTATTCTCCTTTATTGCCATCGCATATTGTTTCTTTGCAAACTCCATTGCAAGGAAAGTGTCGTTATAACAAATCGAAACTATGGTGCGGTTTAGTTCGGAATAAGCGGCTTTATCGCCAGGGCTTTTCTCAATTACCCGAAGCAAACTATCAGCATATTGTTGCGATTGAGCCTTAGTAAACTCATTAGTGCATAAAAGCAGAAATAAAAGAGTTATGGCAGTTAAATAATATGAAAGTTTCATCGCGATTTTTTATTTGGCAAACCTTACACTTACCACAAACATACTATTTATTTACATTATTTCTAAATAAGATTCTATATTTGTAAACCAGATGCTTAACTTTATTGCTAGCAGAATATTTACAATACTTTATAATACAGCCTTTTCAAAACTATCCTTAATTTTAATAAATAAAAATTACCATGAAAACCAAACTTTTACTTTCTGCCATGATTATCTGTGGATTCTTCATTCAAACAGCTCAATCTCAGAATAGTTATGAAGACTCAATTCAAGCGATTAGAAATGCGAAAAACATTGAATTCAAAACACCAGGGAAAACTCCCTTAAATGCAGCTCAAATTCAACAATTTACTGGCTTAAGCTATTTCCCCATTAATGAAAAAGCTAAAATTAAAGCCGTTTATACTCCATTTGAGGAACCAAAGGAAGTAAGCCTGGCTACAACCGCGGGAACTAAAATGAAATTGCTCAAGTACGGAACAGTTACCTTTACTTTTGAAAATAAGTCGTACACGCTGGATGTCTTTCAAAACAAAAACTTGCCAGAATTTGGGAATGATAACAGCATCTTGTTTATTCCTTTCACAGATCCCACAAATAAAACTGAAACTTTCAACAACGGACGTTACCTTCGATTATCAGTGCCCGCCAGCGGAACTAGTGTGTACCTTGATTTTAACACAGCAGAAAACCCCTACAATGCCTACAATAAAGCCCTGGTAAGTATAGTTGCACCTCCCGGAAACGCTATGATGTCGGCAGTGAATACCGGCGAGAGAAAATTTGAAGACAGGGCCAGATAAATAAATTTACGAAATGATGACCATCAGCCTTTGGACATTTGCTTTGTCAGTATTTACGGGCTTTTTCGCAATAATGAACCCTATTGCAAATACGCCTGTATTCATGGGCTTAACAGATGGCAGAAGTGAGGATGCAAAAAAAAGAATTGCGTGGAAAGCATGTATTACCACTTTCATTATTGTAGCTGTCTTTGTTTTCCTTGGTAAATATATTTTTGAACTTTTTGGAATCACCATCCCTGCTTTTAAGATTGCAGGTGGAGTTTTACTATTTTATGTTGGATTTGAAATGCTTCAATCCAAAAAGTCAACAATTCATAATCCGAAAGATATGGATATTGACGAGGGCATAGCCATTTCGCCTCTGGCAATACCCATTTTGGCCGGACCAGGCACCATTGTTACAGCAATGAATTATACTGCCAACAGCACATATGTGCATATAGCAATAATTGTAGGTGTGTTTGCTTTTTTGATATTCTTAACCTATCTGTTTTTCGCGTTCAGCAACAAAATAGTTAAGCTTTTTGGGAGCAATTTAATTACTGTTATCGGGAAAATTATGGGCCTGATTATTACCATTATTGGCACAGGTATGGTTATTGATGGAATTAAGATTGCTTTTAAACTTTAAGAAATATCCTTTCTAACAAAACAAAGTACTGGCTGTGAAGTAATAATTATTCGTTTCTTAACAAATTAATCGTTTTGTAATAATTCTGTAATTGGACTTTAATTCAGGTAATCTACTTTTGCAGATAATTAAATTTCAATTAAATTATTATTAATGAAAAAATCAGTACTTGTCTTGTTACTTTTGTTGACAGCAGGTTTTCAAGCTATTGCACAAGAAAATACAGAACCAGAAGAAGAATCATTCAAACCTAATGGCAAACCAATTGTTACCGTATTTGCCAACGTACATTCATTAATACAGGACGGAAACGCCGAAACAGCTTTCCAACTCACCCGCGGCTATTTAGGCTACGAATACAATTTCAGCAAAAACTTTTCAGGAAAAGTCGTTTTTGACATCGGAAACGTTGGTAACGTAAGGTACCAAATGATTTCTTTCGTGAAATATGCAATGATGACATATAAGTATGAAAAACTTTCTGTCAACTTTGGCTTGATTCCAACAATAGAATTCACTGTTCAGGAAAAATTTTGGGGGCACCGATATGTAGAAAAAGCATATATGGATGCGTATGCATTTTCACCAAGTGCTGATTTGGGAGTGTCAGCAACCTATAAATTCAACGATATTGTAAGTGCAGACCTCGCTGTATTTAACGGTGAAGGTTACAAACTGCAACAAATAGACAATTATTTCAAAACCGCAGCCGGAGTTACAATTAATCCAATTAAAAAACTTACAATTCGTTTAGTTTTTGACATTATGGGAAGAGACTCAACCCAAATTACCTACGGCGGATTTGTTGGATATAAAGAAGAAAAATTTGTTTTTGGGGCTGAATATAATTACCAGCAAAACCATTTTATGGTTCCAGGCCAAAATTATTACGGCCCTTCAGTTTATGGGACATTCAATTTCAATGAAAAAATTAGTGTTTTTGGCCGCTACGACAAATTAAATTCAAATGTTCCCGAAGGCGAAATTGAATTCTGGAATTACTTGCAGGATGGCCAACAATTTATCGCCGGTTTTCAATATGCACCGATTAAGGAGATCAAAATTTCGCCCAACTACCGTGCCTGGATTCCTGATGATAGTTCAAAAAATTATACCAATGCAATTTTTCTCAATGTTGAGGTAAAACTTTAAAATCATAAAAAAAATGAAATCAATTTTATCAATTTTTGTTCTTGCAGTACTTTTAAGTTCATGCGGGAATACAAACCAAAACAGCCAAGAATCTTCTGGTGAAAAAGCAACAATTACTGCTGCCGGAGCAACTTTTCCGCAGCCATATTACAACCTTGTTTTCAAAAATTATACAGAAAAAACTGGTGTCCAAATCACTTATGGCGGAATTGGTTCTGGTGGCGGAATCCGCAGCCTTGCCGACAAAGTAGTTGATTTTGGGGCAACCGATGCTTACCTTGAAGACGATAAAATGGCAGAAATGCCAGATCCAATCGTTCATTTTCCAACTTGCCTAGGAGCTGTCGTAATAGCTTACAACCTGCCTGGTGTTGACGATTTGAAATTATCAGACGAGCTACTTGAAAAAATCTTTTTAGGAGATATTACTAAATGGAACGACCCACTGATAGCTGCCAACAATCCTGGAGTTAAATTTCCAGAAACAAGCATTTTATTTGTCCATCGTTCAGACGGAAGCGGAACAACAGCTATTTTCTCAGATTTTATGAGCAAAGTCAGTGCAAAATGGGCCGAACAAGTTGGTTCAGGAAAATCATTGAACTGGCCTGTAGGTATGGGTGGAAAAGGCAACCCGGGTGTTGTAGGCACTATCAGCCAAACTGAAGGGGCAATTGGTTATGTAGGTTCTGAATATGCTTTTGCACAAAAAATTCAAATGGCTAAAGTCCAGAACAGTGCAGGTGAATATGTTTTGCCAACCATGGCATCGGTTAGTGCTGCCGCAAAAGGCGATATTCCTGATGACACTCGCATTATGCTTACAAACTCCAGCGACCATGATTCTTACCCGATTAGTGGTTTTACCTGGATTATTCTGTATAAAGAACAAGCCTATAACAACCGCAGTTATGCGCAAGCCGAAGCAACTTTAAAATTGCTTGATTGGCTTGTAAGCCCCGATGCCCAGGCTCAGGCTCCAACTGTTCATTACGCACCGCTTACCGATGATGCTGTTGCAAAAGCAAAGGCTATACTTCGCTCGGTTACTTTCGAAGGAAAACCAATTTTAAAATAAAAATCCAATTGAAATAAATGAATAGCGATAAGCTTACCAAAGCTGTATTATTAAGCGTTTCGTTTATTATCCTCATAGTTACAGGAGGCATGGTGTTTTCCCTGGTGGAAGGCGCCATACCTGCTTTTAAAACTTTTGGCCTTGGTTTTATTACTTCCCCTGAATGGAACCCAACTGAAGGCAAAGAAGAATATGGTGCTTTGCCATTTATTGCTGGCACACTAATTACATCAATTGCAGCACTGCTTATTAGTTTTCCGCTATCTTTTGGCACTTCTTTATTTTTAGGTGAATATTTCAGAAATACCCGGGTGGCGAAAATATTAGGCACTATGGTTGACCTGCTGGCCGGGATCCCTTCCATTGTTTATGGCTTGTGGGGATTTTATGTTTTACGCCCCTTTCTTATCGATATGGGTTTCGAAAACCAGGGTTTTGGAGTTTTCACAGCCAGTCTCATCCTGGCTATTATGATAATTCCTTACGCCACTTCATTAAGCAGCGAAATCATTTCAATGGTTCCCAACGACTTAAAAGAAGCAGCATATTCTTTAGGTTCAACCCGCTACGAAGTAATTATGCATGTAACTGTACCAGCTGCGCGTTCCGGTATTTTTGCCGGGTATATCCTTTCTTTTGGAAGGGCTTTGGGTGAAACCATGGCCGTTACCATGCTCATTGGAAATTCCATCAAAATTCCAAACAGCTTATTTTCCACAGGAAACAGCATGGCCTCGGTAATAGCCAACCAATTTGGCGAGGCGGATGGGCTTAAACTCAGCGCCTTGATTTCAATCGCTTTGTTGCTTTTCGTTATCACCGGGATTGTGAATGGAATAGGAAAAATGATAATTAAGAAAATGAGCTAAACTTCATTTTA
>DATCTB010000519.1:0-7648 GCA_036568185.1 Bacteroidales bacterium
CGCGTTGCGCTTGAAAATGCAGCTTCTATTTCCAGCATGTTGCTCACCACCGAATGTGTGTTGACCGAGCATGTTGACGAAAACGCTCCAGCTCCGATGATGCCGCCAATGGGTGGCGGAGGCATGGGTGGAATGATGTAAAAATCACCTAAGTATATAGCGAAGCCACCTCTGAATAAGGGGTGGTTTTTTTATGGGAAGAATCTAATGCCCATAATCAAACTCATCAATCTTTCCACTCATCATTTTCTTTTGAACAATAAAATAAACAGCAACAAGGATAAACCCCACAACACCCCAAGCCAGGGCAACAGATAAACCATACCCGCTGGTGGTGGTATTGTAGATGGTAAGCGGTTCATTCAATGTGTTGGTTGAAGGTAAAATGACAGGAAACATGGATGCCGCGGACGAAGCGATGCCTCCAACAATTACAAGTGAAGAGAAGATAAACCCAGTAAGCTCATTTTTCATTTTTTTTATAAAAAATAAACCAAACAAACCGGTGAGGTAAAGCACAGGCAAGATAAGCAACAAAGGCATTTCAACAAAGTTGGAAAACGGTTCCGGGTTAATTAAATGCCAAACCAGTAGTGAAATGATGGTCATTACTGCCAAAACAATATTCAGGTTGAAAATTACAGATTTGAGTTTTTCGTTAATTGAAGAATTTGTTTTTAAAATTATCCAATTTGCACCATGAATGGCTAAAGTAATTACAGCAATTATACCAATGATAATCGTAAACCAGTCGATAACGCCGGGGTGCGTGCCTTCGGGGCTGAAACTGCTGTTCCACAAAGGCAAGAAAAAATAATGGGCTTCGTAAGTTGAAACGCCATTTTCAACGCCACCCAGGTTCACGCCCCTGATTACGTTTCCTAAAGCGAGCCCGAAAAACAAGGCCAGCAATACGCTTGCAACGCCAAAAGATTTGTCCCAAATATCCCTCCACATCTGGTTATCCAACTGGCTGCGCAATTCCAGCCCGATAGCCCTGAAAACTATCAGCCACAAAACCATTATCAACGGCAAATAAAACCCGCTGAAAACTGAGGCGTAAAATGTAGGGAAAGCCATAAACAGCATTCCTCCGGCTGCCACCAGCCATACTTCGTTTGAGTCCCAAAACAAGCCAGCTGCCTTAGCAATTACTTTCCTGTCATTTTCGGTTTTTGCAAAAAACAAATGGATGATGCCTGTCCCAAAATCATAGCCATCCAAAATGAAGAAAACCGTTAAAACCAATGCGATGATGATATACCAAAATAGTTCCATAGCTTAATGTTTTAAAGGTTTAGGCCCTGAATAAATCATTTTTCCAACCAAAATCAGAAACAGCATTCCAAGTAAAAAATACAATCCAAGGAAGCCCAGCAAAGTAAATAAAGTATTCCCGGAGGAAACTGTGGGAGAAATTCCTGTCGCGGTTTTCAACAACCCATAAACCAGCCAGGGTTGGCGCCCCAGTTCGGCTACGTACCACCCTGCAATGTTGGCGATGTAAGGAAAGGGGAACATAAACAGGATAGCCCACAACAAAGCTGGAGTTTGAAAAAGTTTTTTTCTCCAAAGAAAGAAAGCCGCCAGCGCCATAACGGCAATAAAAATAGTTCCCAAGCCAACCATCATGTGGTAAGAATAATAAAGAGCAGGAATGTTGTCGGGCAATTCTTCTTCGGTAAACTGGTCCATCCCGGCAATTTGCTGGTGCCAATTCTGGTAAGTTAAAAAGCTAAGCATATTGGGCACGGCAATTTTATTGTCCAGTTTCTTTTCAACCATATTGGGTTGCCCGATGAGGACAATCTCGGTGCCTGCTTTTTCCGTTTCAAAAATTCCTTCCATGGCCGCAAAGGCTGCCGGCTGGTATTTCACAACATTTTTGGCGTTCCAGTCGCCAGTGGGGAATGCAAGCAAAACGCTGGAAAACAAACCAAAAACAACACCTGTTTTCAAAAATAATTGCCCATGCTCAACATGGATTTTCCGTAAAATATAAAATGCACCAATGCTGGCAATTACAAACGATGAGGTTACAACAGATGCTATTTGGTTATGTAAAAATGCGGGCCAAAGCCAGGGATTGCTGAACAACGCCGAAAAATTGTTGAGCACGAATTTTCCATTTTCCAAAATCTCATAACCAACCGGGTGCTGCATCCAGGCGTTGGTGGCTATTATTAATAAACCACTTGCCCAGGAGCCGAGGAACACCAAAAAGCCGGTTAAAAAATGCAGTTTTTGACCCATCAGCTTTTCGCCAAAAATGAACAACACCAAAAAGGAAGATTCCAAAAAGAAAGAAAACAAGCCTTCCATAGCCAGGGTTTGCCCGATGATGCCGCCTGTAAGTTCAGAAAATTTTGCCCAATTGGTGCCAAACTGAAACTCCATCGGGATGCCGGTTACTACGCCCATGGTGAAATTGATGGCAAATATTTTCATGAAAAACTTTGCAGCATCGTTATACATTTCCTGCTTCGAACGCAAAAATTTCCACTTGAAATAGACTATTATCAGAGACAAGCCCA
Organism: Bacteroidales bacterium; assembly: GCA_036568185.1. Classification (GTDB taxonomy): domain Bacteria; phylum Bacteroidota; class Bacteroidia; order Bacteroidales; family F082; genus DATCTB01. The sequence continues at coordinate 2,535 of DATCTB010000519.1, forward strand.
TGGTCAACTGCGGAAATAAATAGTGAAAACTGATAGTGAATGCAAACTGCAGCCTATCGTAGAATATCATGTCTTCCATTATAAAACGGTGTTATTTAGAATTTTATGAAGTGTTTTTTTGAGGTACTAAAATGCTTTTAGATAAATTTTAAACGTTTATAAAAGTATGAATTTCCGCATACTTTAAAGGTTTTTGGAAGATAATATGTAAGGAATTTTTCGTGTTGAGATTAAATGTAGCTCAAAATTTACTGGATTAATGCTACATTTTATATAAAAATAAGCTACAAATTGTAAATTTTGCTCAATTTGCAGCAGCAAACCTAATTCACTTTTTAAATTTATGCAGATTGAATATGCAATTATTTTATTTATTCAAACTATCAAGTTTAGTTTCAAACTTTTTGGTAGTATGGAAGCGAACTTGCAAAAAATAATAAGAGAAATCTAGAGTTTGAATTGCAAGGTGATATTGCCCACTTCCTGTGAATGGGACCCTTTAAATTCAGGAGTACGCATTTTTTGAATGAATGAAATGCTGAACTTTGGCGATTCAAATGTTAAACCAACATCATACAATACGGTCAATCTTTCTATTTGGTCCTTATTGAGAGTATATCCTTCTTGTCCTTCAGTTATTTGATTTATCAGTCCTCCCTCCAGCAATGCATTACCTATTACAACCCGGGCAATGGGTTTCATAAACACGTATAGCTGGAATTTATTTTTTGTGCTTGTTTCAGATTTATAAATGCCTGAAAAATAATTGTTGAATTTTCCTACTCTTAACATGAACCCAACGCCTGCGGCATTATACAGTGTTCCACTATACGTTTCAATCAGGCCAACAAGCAAAATACTCTTTGAGGGGTACAGCAGTTGTTTTTCGATGGTAATGTTGTAATTTATGATAATGTCGTTTGACACCTGGTTGTCCCAGCCCTCTGGCTTTGGAGAATTGATAATTTGGTGCACCAGAGTTTGACTTTCTTCGGCAAAACTTATTGGGCCCATTACTCCTAAAAACAGTTCCGTGGTGATTTTAATATTTTTCGCTGTATCAATTGACTGTAGTGAATGTATGGCGTACAAAGCCCCACCGTAGGGCCGGTCTTCGTATTGAATTTCGGGTAATGTGATATCCTGTGGCGTAAACATAAATTGCGCCAAACCCCAACCATAAACATTGTTGTTATCTTTTGAAATATTTAGCAAAATAGAAGAAGGGAATTTTGCTTTTTTCTTTTTCTTGAAAAAATAATCAATTCTTACGCCATTGGTGTAATATCTGTCAGTACCTGCCCCACGGAAATTGAGGAAATCGTTGTCCAGAAGAACCCTCAACGACTTTGCTTCACGTTCCGGCTGCGCGGTGGAAATACCAGCATAAATTGCCAGTAAAACCAGTAAAATAAATCTTGTGGTTCTCATTTGAGTATAGTTTTATTTAATACTAAGTCATAAATATTTATGGGTTAATTCTATTTTAAAGTTTATTGTGGCTATTGATTTTCATCATCACATATAAATTATTTTAACACTAATGGTTTTATTCTCTTTTAAATCAAAACTTGCATTTGAAAATTTGGGCCTGTTTGATAAACCGATGGATTGATAATTGGAAAATCCTATCCCTTCTTTCGGCAGGATAAACCCTTTTTTTATTTCGCCATCTTCGTTTTCATCATGTAAAATATTTATGGCATATTTTCCTGCTGGTAAGTTTTCAAATATAACAGATGATGAACCGTTTTCTATTTTGCCTGTTGCTATTTTAAAATACTTTTCATAGTGCTCATCGGGCAGTGCATCTTCACTGTTGTACAACGCAAACACTACTACGCCTTCATTATTGCGCAGTTCGTTTACCTCAATAGTTAACGAATAAGTTGCTTGTTGAGTTTGCCCTTTTATTATGAAGGCCGTTAGAAATAAACTCATTCCTATAAAAAGGGGCAATTTTTTTATTTTCATTTTTTTCATCGCTATTTATTCTTATTCATTCGAAGATGAGGTTTTTGTTGGTTTTTTTGCGAAGCGTTCCTTAATTGAATCTACAACGTAATAAACTACGGGAACTAAATAAACTGTAAGGATAAGGGATGATAATAATCCGCCGATGATAACCCAGGCAAGCCCGTTTTTCCATTCGCTGGCAGTTCCGCTGGCTAAAGCTATGGGTAACATTCCAAAAACCATGGCTAAGGTTGTCATTAAAATAGGACGCATCCGGCCTTTTCCTGCAGTGATTAGCGCCTCTCTGAAATTTTTTCCCTGTGCTTTTAGCTGGTTGGTAAAGTCAACTATAAGAATTGCATTTTTGGCGACCAAACCCATGAGCATAATCAAACCCAGCAAAGCAAACAAACTCAATTGGTTTAGCGATAAATTCAAGGCTAAAAATGCACCGATGGCAGCAACCGGAATCGAAAATAAAACCACAAATGGATAAAGAAAACTATCGTAAAGTGCGACCATAATGAGGTAGATTAAAATGAAGGAAATAATCAGTACTGAACCCAGCGCCCCAAAACTGTCGTTTTGCCTTTTAATATCACTGCCCCAGGTCATTTCAATACCATCAGGCAGGGGGTTTTCCTTCACGTATGCCACAACATCATCAGCCACAGTTCCTGACGGTCTGCCTAAAGCATCTGCCGTGAGTGTAATAGCCGGCTGGCGGTCCTTTCTTTCCAACAATGATGGTGAATTATCCTGCACCACATCTGCAAATTGGTTTACCTCCACCGCTATCCCCATTGGGTTTACAATTGAAAGGTTTTGTACATCTTCAAAACTTTTCCTGTTGAATTCGTCTAACCAAATCCTTACCGGATATTCTGTGCCATTTTCAGTTAAAGTAGCATCGTCATTTCCTGTGTAGGCAGTTCTGACGGTCATTCCAACATAAGCTGTCGTTAACCCAAAACGTTGCATTTTATCCTTATCGGGAATGATTTTATACTCGGGACTTCCTTCCTCAACCGACAAAAGAACATTATCGGCACCCGGAATTTGCTCAACTATTTTTTGCAAATCATTACCCGTTTTCATGACCAAATCCAAATTGCTGCCACTCAACGTAATTTCGATGGGTGCTGAACGGGGTATTAAACCCAGTGCTGCCATGGAATAATTGATGCCGGGAAAAGTTACTTTCAACGCCTCCCTGATTTCATACATGAATTCTTCGGTTGTTTGTTTGGGGCGCTCATGGGCGGGTTTTAACTGGATTGTAAATTCCGTTTTGTTAGCTGAGCCAACACCTAAACTTCCGATTCCTGTGCTTGGACCGCCAATATTGCTAAACACAGTTTCCACCTCCGGTTGTTGTAGAATAAACGATTCTATCTTTTGAGAAACGATGTTGTTTTGTTGAACCGATATTGATTTGTCAAATTCAAGATTCAGCCTGAATTTTCCCTGATCCCCGGTAGCAATCAATTCTTTACCAATAATGCCCTGGTTCATCATGCCCAAGGTCATTGCGAATAGCAGTAAAATAATTCCTGTAAAAACCAATTTGTGTCTGAGCACCCAATCCAATTGTTTTCCATAATTATTGATAAATTTTTCTAATTGATGTTCAAACCAAAGCAGGAAACGGTTAAAAATATTGGTAGGTTGCAAATCTTCCTTTTTCCCTATACGCGAAGCCAGCCATGGTGTTAAAGTAAACCCTACCAACAAACTGGTGAGAGTGGAGGTAATTACCACCACCGAAAATTGCTTGAGCATATCGGCAACAAACACCTGCAAAAAAAGGATAGGCAGGAAAACAACCACATCAACCAAAGTAATTGAAACAGCCGAAAAGCCAATCTCCATTCTTCCATCTATGGCAGCTTTCCGCTTTTCCTTTTTCATATCCAAATGCCTTTGAATATTCTCCAAAACTACGGTGGCATCATCCACCAAAATACCGATGATTAACGACATAGCCAATAAGGTCATCAAATTGAGCGTGTAACCCAAAAGCCACATGACTGCAAAAGCGGTAACCAGTGAGGTTGGAATAGCCACCAAAACAATGATTGCGTTTCGGAAACTTCGAAGGAACAACAACATGACCAGCGAAACCAATATTACTGCCAGTATCAAATCAAAAACAACAGAGTTTACTGCGGCAATGGTATTATCTGTACTGTCGTCGGCTATAATAAAAGCGACTTCTGCGCTTTTATTTTGTTGTTCTATTGTTTTAAATTTTTCACGGACCAACCTGGAAACATCTACTGCGTTGGCATCGCCTTGTTTTTTCAAGAGTAAGCCTATTCCGTTTTTTCCGTTGTAGCGATTAATTGATGTAATTTCTTTAATACCATCCGTTACTGTTGCTACATCTTTTACATAAACAGGGCTTCCAGGCGTTGGCATAGCCACCTGCACATTTTTAATGTCATCTATCGTAGCGAATTTACCGGTCAGCCGAACTGAATTATTCTCGGTTGAATTTTGAACCTGGCCGGCAGGTAAATCCAGGCCTGAGCGATTGATTGCTTCTACTAATTGCAAAATTGAGAGTTTGTATAGCTTCAATTTTTCCTGGTCAACCCTAACTTGTATTTCGCGCTCTTCACCACCCAAAACCGTTATCTCAGCAACTCCTTTTAATTGCTGAATCTGGGGCAGGTATTCATCCTTCATTTTTTGATAAAACTCCGTTGCAGATAAATTACTTGTTGCACTGATTGACATGATGGGCAAATCGTTTGGTGAGACTTTGCTCATTTCCGGGCTTAAAATATCCTCCGGCAACTCTTTTCGGATATTATCAATATAGCGTTGCGCATCCTGCATGGTTTTATCCAAATCAGTTCCGTATTTCAGGTTAGCGATAATGATGGATGCATTGGGCAAAGATTTTGTTACCAGGTAGTCAACACCTTCAAGGTTCGATAAGGCATCCTCAATTTTTCTGGAAACCGATGTTTCAACCTCCTGTGGTTCGGCACCCGGATACACCGTTTTAATAACTACCACCGGCTGATTGAAGTCGGGCATCAATTCGTAACTCAGGTTATTGAACCCAATAATTCCCAGCAATGTAAACACTGCAAAAAGGACGATAATCAGTGAAGGGCGATTGATTGATATTTTTGTAATATTCATGT
>DATCTB010000520.1:0-10336 GCA_036568185.1 Bacteroidales bacterium
TAGGAAACCCTAACTGGTTTTCCTCTTTGTTTTCCTGGTTTCCATTTCGGCATGCTTTGAACCACGCGCACGGCTTCTTCGTCGCAACCGCCGCCAATACCACGCAGAACTTTCACGTCAGTAATCCTTCCATCAATTTCAACAACAAAATTGATAAATACACGGCCCTGAATGCCGCTTTCCTTAGCAAGTGCAGGGTACTTAATATTTTTACCAAGATAAGTCATTAGTTCACCCATTCCTCCCGGAAATTCGGGCATCGATTCAACAACCGTAAAGATTTCAGTTTCACTAATGCTTTCTTCTTCCTGAACAGGTGGCACCCAAACTTCCATTTGAGTGTCAGCATCTGCTTCCACATCAATGTCAATGTCATCAGATACGTCAACATCATCTTCCACAATTTTAATTTGTGTGATGGTTTTGGGAGGCGCAACTGGTGGCGGCTTCACTTTTTGCTCAGTAATTGGAATTATTTCCTCGGTAATGTTTTCGGCAACTCTGGCATTCACGTCCAGTGTAATTTTGTCGTAGCTTTTATATTCAAAAGCAGCAAAAACGACAACCAGTGCCAGTATAAAACCTATTTCAAAAAAGATAATTTTTTTGTTTTCCAGGTCTGCCTTAGGTGTTTTTTTAACTTCCATTTTTCTATTTTTTTGTTAAAAAGCAATCGCTAAATTACTAATAAATCTTATTTAAAGTTTATGACTCATTCTTTTTTTTCTTATTGTACAAAATGAATGCCAGAAAACCCAGTACACCACCTACTGAATCGGCAAGAAAATCATACATATTTCCATTCCGGCCAATAAAAATGTACCGCTGTAAAATTTCGGTTATCATCCCGTAAGCCATGGTGGCCATCAAAACAGCCAGTACATAGAGATAACGCCGTTTGCTTTTTAAATATTGTTCGTGGAAACCATAAAACAATAAAAAGCCAAGTGTTGCAAAAATTACTACATGAACTAATTTGTCTAAGGAAAGCCATTCCCAGAAGCCGGTAACTTTAGGAATATATGAACCAGGAAACCCAGTCAACACTAGCACCACCAAGGCCCAAACGATGGCTGGCCATAACCTTCGAAACATTTTCAATACCTATGCTTCGATACTTGCCTGATATGCCTCGGCGTCAAGCAAATCGTTTAATTCCTTGGTATCCGACATTTTTATTTTCACGATCCACCCGTTTCCGTAAGGGTCTTTGTTAATAACCTCAGGTTCTGAGTCAAGCATTTCATTAAGCTCAATAACAGTTCCACTAACCGGCATAAACATATCCGACACCGTTTTCACAGCTTCAATGGTTCCAAATGCATCACCTTTTGCAATTGTTTCGTCAATAGTTTCAACTTCAACAAATACAATGTCGCCCAATTCTTTCTGGGCAAAGTCTGTTATACCAATAGTGGCTTCAGTACCATTTACTTTTATCCATTCATGGTCTTCTGTGTACAATAAATCTTTAGGTATTTTCATGTTTTATTACTTTGATTTTTGAAAAGCCAAATTTAATTTTTTTTTATTTATGAATGATTCTGAATTAGGCTAATCTATATAAAGAAATCAACAATGGCACTTGTTCATATCCCTAAAAAAAACGCTATTGTGCTAAGTTGAACCGTAAGCTGAATCCTCCCTGAACCGTTGAATTGGGAAACTGAGATGATACATATGGATTGCTGCTGGTCCAGTTAAGGTAGAATTTAAGTTGTAAACTTTTGCTGAGCATATAGTCTGAAGAAAAGTTGAGGTTGAACTGCCTTGAACCTGCTGAAATCTGGTTGTTTTCCTGGTCTATCCTTCTCAAAGTTGTTTTGTTATCACGAATTCCGATATCCAGTTTAAAATTCATATCACTGCTAAAGTTGGTCTTTTTACCTCCACCACTCATTGAACCTATCGATAATTTCAAGTTTTTCAAACGGTAGCCAAAACCAAATAAAATTTCGTTTCCAATCACTTCGGTTAACTGGTTATTCACATAACTCATGGTCAGGTTTCGCAATTTCTTATACTCAATCCTTGCGCTCAAACTGTTCTGAAAAGTAACATCGAAACCAATCAGCGGACTGAAAGCCTCAGTAAGTGCTACAACTCCAACATCATACTGGGTGATATAATTGGGGCTGTTTTCATAAGTCTGGCCAGGGTTATCGGGGTCGTAATTAACATTGGTTTGCCACGAAGCAACACTGAGAATACTGCGGTAACCGGTTGAAATGTTGATACTTTTAAAAATTTTAGCTAAAGCTTTTATGTTCGTTAACCCATTGAATGTAAAAGTCCAACTTGGGAATGGAAATTTCGGGAAAGGATTATTTATATTAATTGTAACTTCCTGCGGTGAAGTACCGGTATAAGCACCCAGAAATGAGTAGTATAAAACCTGCTGTGATGTTGCCCCGTAACCCACCGGAAAATCTGCGTTAGCAACAGTATCGTAGTAAGTTTCACCATTCCATTGGGGGTTCATTTCGGCAAGCCGGAAAGCCACAGTGGAACGATCATCCAGGAATTGCTGGAAAGTAGGTGAAATGTTATCTGCATCTGCAGCCTGGAAAGAGGTTTTGATAATTGAATAAGTTATATTGTAATTTCCTCTGGTCATTGGCGTAAACTCATTAAACGCCTCAGTTACCGTGTCAAAGCGATAATAAGCCTGGTAATTGCTCACAAACACCCTGTCGCCATTCAAATCAACCCTGATGGCTCCCCAAAGATCAGCGTTTACTTTGTAACCATAGGATTCATTAAATTTTGTCTGGTAGGGATTGTTTAATACAGGATCGGTAGTAATCCATCCATATTCTGCAGCATTTGCCCTGATATCTTTTTGGTCACCAAAAACAAAACCGAGTCCAGGAGCATTATAATCAGTCCAATTTACACCAATAAATTCAGGTTGTGGCAAAAATCCGGGTAATAATGTTCCTGCAGTTTGGCTGTACGTAAACGATGTTTTCTTTATGGAAAGCAGCATTTTCAGAAGGCCATCGCCAATTATTTTACCGTAATTCTTCCTGGGCTTGGCAACAGTATCATTTTCCAAATCAGGTGGGTCGGGCATTCCACCCCTGATATTACCGGGTCCTGAAGGGCGTCTTTTAGCCTGGGTCAAATCCTTAAAATAAGGCACCTTTCCGTATAATTTATTCAAATCGGCACTACTATTTAACTGCTTCTGGGCTGAGTTTTCGATCGTATTTCCAAAGCGTTCCTGAATAGAAGTTGCTGACGCTGCCCAATTATAAAGCCCGGTATAACCTATGGCAGCAGTCATCCAATCTAAAGCAGGTATCTTGCTAAGCGGAACATTGTAATTGATTTTAAGCGATTGTTTATAGTTATTTAGAGTCCCGAAATCTAAAACACTTGCCCATACTTCCTGTTTATATATTTCCCATTCTTCCGTATCCTTATCAGGATAAATGGTTGGTTCGAGAATAAAAGCATTTACACCGGCATTGTACTCGAAGGTTAACGATTTCGAAAAATCATATTTTAAATCAAAAATTCTGTTCCACAACCAGTTTCGGTTATAAGTTGGATAAATGATTACATCGCCGATACTTTTATCGCGGTATAATGTTTCCCTGAAAGTCCGGTTCATGTCCGTCCTGAAGGAAAATATTTTTGGAAGCAAATAAATGTTAAAGTCTCTGATAAGTGAGAGATGCTTTGAACTGAAAGCTTTCACACTTCCAAGAGGTTTATAGTTTTTGGGTCTGCCATTGAAATTATATCCAAGCCCTCCTTTTACGGTTTTCATGTCATCATATACAAAATCAATGCTTTGGTGGTTGGTTTTTGAATAAGCAAAAGAAACATCAAAATTCTCAATATCCCAAATATGCGGTTTCTTTTTCGAGTCGGTCCTTTCTTTTCTAACGTTAAGAATATTCAGGTTGATTCTTTCCGTTCTGTCGATTGTAAGGTTTTTAACAGAGTCGCGGTCTTCAGGATTTACATAAGTGTCGAGATCAGTTTTGAGCAAAACATCAGGGTCGATTGGGTTATATTCAGGTGTAATTATTGATTGGCCATAGTCGAAATGCACCGGAACTTTCAATGCAGCTTTTTGACCGGCAAATTTCCCCATTTCCAAATCTGTACTGACGATGAAATCTGTAACAGATTCAAGTGGAAGCTGGCTGATTTTCTGTTCAAGGCTACCAAACCCATCGCTGGTGTGTGATGCTGCCACGCTTACTCTTCCCAGGTCGGCCAAAGTGGCTTCTGCCCTTCCGCTTGCTGCCCACCCGGCTTTATCATTGAATTCGGTCAACCGTAATTCGTCAACCCACACTATTGCACTAACCGGGTTTCCATTATCGTCAATTTCATTTCCAATCCTTTTTGGATTGCGCACTCCAATCAAAATACCTTTTACATCGCTTAAACTCGGGCTTCCCAACACCGTTGCTTTGGCATAGCCCATCTGTTCTGAATAGGGAATATACAATGCCAGCCCTGAAGCCGGATCGCGCATGGCAACATTTCTGTTTTCTTTTATTTGAACCAATTCTTCCAGGTTTATTGCCATTTCATTTATTGCAGGCCAGATTGAATCGGGGCTTGATGCCGGAGTATACCATTTTGTGAATTCAACCGGCAATTCATATTCATAATAATTATTAGTAAAATCGGAACCAATTCTGATGAAAACTGTCAAATCTCCATACTCAAGGTTTTCTTCCTGAAATTGCTCCTCAGCATGAATAAACATGTTGATGTATTTGAATTGCCTGAAATCGAAATTTGTAGTTTTATAAACTCCCCGGGCATCTCCATCAAGTAATTTGGTTACTTCCAACTGCAAGGATTGCTCATTCTGTACAACATAATCTGTAGTTGCATAATTGATTTCCCTTTCAATTCCGGGAGGAACTACGTAGGGAATAGGCTCTCTGTTGCTGTTTTCATCGACATTTACAGTAGATGAAACAAAATTGGTTTCGGAAGTTTCATCAGAAGGAACATATTCGCCTTGCGCAAGTAGTGAATTCTGGTACTTTCTCCATTCACCCCTTACCAGTTGAAAAGTTGCAAAACGTGTTGTTATAGGCCTTTCGAAACCTTTCATGAACATACGCATAAACCTGATTGACCTGAAATCGCTAATGCTTCCAACACGCTTGCTGGGATTGTTGACCGGCACTTTAAACTGGTACCATTTCACATCAGTAACATCGCCATTGGCAAGTAAAACATTCTGGGCATACTGAATGTCCTGGATATAATTTTCACCAACCTTCATTTTGGCAGGATCCAGTTCAATTTTATATTGATAATAAGTTTCCGATTCGCTAAGTGTATTGTCGTTATTGATGTCTTCAACATTAGGAATATTGGTGGCTGCTGTTGGATAATTCTCGGGGTTCTGGTCGTCAGTTGGCGAGTTTCCCTGTGTATTGTTATATTGTTTGTAGCGTTCAACAATGCTCGAATACAATGCTTCCTGATCATAATCAGAGCCGAGGTAGTAGTGGTAATCATCAGCAGACGGATCGCTTTCAGCCTGAACGTAGGCAGGTGAACCTCCGCCGTAGGTCGCCCTGATAACATCCAGATAAGAATCGCTGAAAAAAGCCACTTCTTCATCATTGATAATTCCATCATACCCGGCATCCTGGTAGGTACGCGATCCGGCGTCGTTACTAAATGAAGTTGTTAATGCCTGCAATGAAGGCACTTGCCCCCATGGCGAAGGATTGACATTTTCAACTTCGGCAGAAGTAGGCAAGCCGTTTTCGTAACTTTTTTGTCCGTCGCGCAAAATATCTTCAGAAATCTCACCCAAATTGATATAAAGTTCTCCCCGGTTATCAGGGTCTTCTGTAAAAGGATCCATCATCCAAAACTCGATGTATTCGATGTTGGCAGATTCAAAATCCGAAGACTCAATCTTCCGCATTATTCCACCCCACCTACTTGCGGGTTCAGCAAGAGTACCATCCGCATTTATACCTGCCGAAATATTGGTAGGGTCAGCATCATAGTTATTTGGTCCGCGTTCGCTTGGAAAATACGACATATTAAAAACTGCCACTGTGGTAGGAACGCCGTTGGCAATATCCATGTATGGAAAAACTTCATTTTGCAAAACCTGTCGGGTTGAGTTTTTTGAAATTTCATTTTTATCAACGTTTGGTGGCCGGCGACTCCCGCTTCGGTCATAAAACAGAGGGTCAATTATATACCATGCAAACTTGGCGCGATTTTTACCATAAGCAAGGGCATTTGTATAAATATCTGCATTTGCTTCCGGGAATAAATCTGGCTGCAATTGCGGTGTTGAAGCCATAAACCATGAGCCTATACTTTTTAAATCAATGGAAGATTTGGCTCCTTCAAAGTCGTCAATGTAGAGTGTTCCTGTGTTGCCAATTGCATTGGAATGGCCGGGAATAAATTGTGCAAATTCTCCGTCGAGGTTGATTTTGGAAACTTCGTTCGAAGAAATTCCCGGAAGTTTGTTCACCATCTTGGTTAGCCAGCGCGATTCAGTGCGGTAACTCAGGTCGAGGCCCCACATTGTGTTTGAAATGGGATCGTCGCCGTAATTAACTTTCTGCGTTAAGGGCTTTTCATGCAAATTCAAAATTGTTCCGCCAAGATGAAAGTTTTCGGTAAACTCATGATCGAAATGCAAACCCATCATTCTCTTTTGCTGCACATTGAACATTGAATTATTTTCCAGCGATACATTAATCGGAACACCTGAATTCATAATTCCATCATTGATAATTGTTACCCTTCCCAAGGTATAATCAACTGTATAATCTACATTTTCAACCAGTGGTACTCCGCCTGCAGTTACAACCACGGAACCTTGAGGAACATTTAATGCATTCAGACTGATATCACTTCCCGACTGGGAACTATACATACCTTCCAGCAAATATTTATTTTTACTTGGATATTGCTCTGCTCCTGTTTTCGTCATGGTATAGAGCGAATCGTAGGAATAATAGTCTGCCAGCTCAGGATCAGTTGGAAGCAATGAATCGCGAATATAACTTCCGAAAGGTTCAAGGGCAGTAAAGAAAATACGGCCATTGGAAGATTGAATTGTACCTCCGTTTGTTGCTGCACCATCCAAAAAGTCAAACAATCCGTCACCACCGGGAACAGGGTTGTTTTGCTGGTCAAGATTATCGAGGCCGAAAAGATGTATCAGCGGAATTCCTTTAAAATCATCAGGACCTTCAGTAAAATATCCTGTTGGCACTCCTTCCTTGTTTCCCGAATACAATATATTGAACCTGAAATCCTCGCGTTTCACCTGGTAGGCGCCAATTGGGTAAACGTTTTTCATCATCAAATCCCACATGGGCATTTTGGTGTTAATTGTATAGCTTTTCAACAATTTAACAACCAGGTTATTTGGCGAAGTTGTTCCTTGATCTGAAAATTCACCCACCTGAAAAACTTCATCATATCCAATAACGGTATACTGAATAGAAATCGCAAGTACCTGGTCGGAACTCAGGGTAGTATTAAGTGAAATAAAGCCAAGTTTCGAGTTTATGGTATATTCAGATGTCCGCAGTTTTCGGGCATTTTCCAGTTTTACATAATCTTCACCGGCAACAAAATAGCCTGTTTTACCAATATTCAACGGGTCGCCTGAAAGATAGGGCGTAACTGTGTTGATATTCCGCAACTGCGCTGTATCCATTCTCAGCAACAAATCATTCGACGAGTTGGAGGGAAGTGCATTCCCGGCAATAGGTATAACATAGGGGCTGTATATATTTTCTTGGTTGAATTCGCCCAAATCAGTAAAAGCAACGATATTCCTGTTTTCTTCGGTTGCCGGCCCTATGTTTGTTACCCAGACTTCTATACGGGTAATATTGATGTCGGAAGTAATGATTGGTAAACTTGCTACTGCACGTTCATAATTGTTGCGAAATTGGTGGGTTATAAAAAAGTGCTTGTTTTGCTCGTAATCTAGCGCTGTAAGTTGGAAACGATTTGTTTGTGCGCCACCCTGAACTGTAATGTTTTTGGTTTCGCTTTGCTGCTCCGAAAACAGCGCTGTTACTGTAGTTTTACCAAATTGTAATTGCGTTTTTATACCAAATAAACTTTGGCTACCGCGAATTAAAGTTGATTTTAAAGGAAGGCTTACATTTCCTGCTTCAATCAATTTGATAATTTCATCTTCATCGCCTTGGTAAGTTAATTTTAGCGTGTTCTCAAAATCAAAAGATGATTCAGTATTGTAATTGGCTTTAAACTGAATTTTCTCTCCTATTTTTGCTACAACGTTCATTTGAATCCGCATATCGAAATCAAAGTTGGTAGTTTTCCTCTGGCGCACATCCAATGCAGGATCTTGGCGGTTATTGTAGAGTACACCAAAACTAACTTCAGCTGAACCCTGAGGCCTGATATCAATAGCGTTGCTTCCAAATACATTTTTGAAGGCATCTCCACCAACATAAATTTTTGGTATCAGCTGGCTTCCTTTTTCCGTACCTGCAGTTGCCGAGCGTTCCTGCCAATACTCGTTAATGCTGTTATCCATTTCATACTTTTGGTACTCATCAAAATCCATAACTGTAGGCGGGCGATAATTGAAATCACCAATTTTATTGACAAATTCGTATGAATTGGTTTCGGGATTGTAAATAATTTCCCTTTTGATATTGGGCGGATTCACCATGAACAAGGGGCTATTGTCAAGTTCATTGTCGAGATAGGGATTTCCTGTAAAATCGCTGAAAGGGAAAAGCAGGTTGTTTCCAACAGTATCAACAACCGGTTCGGGCGGATCAATCAATTGGGCATGAACAGCTGGTAGAAATAACAAGTTTACTGACAAAATTATCGTCAGTAACCAGGTAATTCGCTTTAAACCACTAAAAAAATATTTAGTCTTTCGCCTCAAATCATTCCATTTTACAAACTTGCTGCTGTATCTTGGAAAGCTACAAAATCTTAAGTGATTCTTTGATCAGCTCTTCAACCGTAGTAACTGACCCTTGTTTTAAAATTCCGCTAACCGTTTTTTCTGCTATTGCTTTGTTAAATCCCAATATCTGTAAACCAGATAACGCCTCTTCCTTTAATGTATTGTGAACATTGTCAACTTTTTCCACTTCAATTCCCGATTTCACTAATTTATCTTTCAAATCAATAATAATACGCTGAGCTGTTTTACCGCCAATTCCCTTAACTCCCTGCAACAAAGCTGTTTTACCAAGTGTGATTGCATCATACACTTCTTCGGTGGTGAGAGAAGATAAAATCAGCCGGGCAGTATTAGAACCAACACCCGAAACTGTGATCAATTGCCTGAACAATTCTCGTTCAACTTCATCAGCAAAACCATAAAAAATTTGCGCGTCTTCGCGAACCGCAAAATGAATGAACATTTTTGCTTCGGCAAGGTCTTTTATTTTTGAAAACGTATTCAATGAGATATTGACTATGAATCCAATTCCATTCGCTTCAATCACCACATGGGTTGGGTTTTTAACAACTAGTTTACCAGAAAGATATTCGTACATTTTTCCGCGGGAAGATTATTGTTGGTTATATTTTCTTAACTCGCAAAAATACAATTTCATTCCTACTTAACAAGGGTAATCTTTGAGAGAATTAAATTAAAGAAGTGAACCTTTTTCTGTCATTCAGAACGAAGCGAAAGCGGAGTGAAGAATCAATTCTGAGGCTTAAATATTTCGCTACGCTCAGAAGGACAGGGCAGCACTGGATAACATGAAAAGCAGGTGTGAAATAATTCGTCCTATTTATAATTTACCTTTATCAATTTCTGAATAGAATCTACATCAAAACCACAAACCTTATATAGCTCGGCCTGTGAGCCATGTTCTATAAATTCGTCAGGAATTCCGAGAGTTACGAGGCGGTTTTGGTAGTTATTTTTATTTTTAAAAACTGAAACTGCATCAGCTAATCCACCTTTTAGGACACCATCTTCAATTGTAAGTATTACCGGGTAATTAGTGAAAGCATGGTGGAGCAATTTTTCATCAATAGGCTTTAAAAAACGCATGTCAAAATGAGAAGTAAAAATGTTTTCTTTTTCAAGAAATGACATTGCTTCAGTAGCTAAATTTCCGACGTGACCGATACTAATAACCGCAACTCTTTTCCCTTCGCGAAGCATCCTTCCTTTTCCAATTTCTATATTTTCAAAAGGAAAATCAATATCCATACCAACACCATTTCCACGTGGATAGCGGATGGAAAAAGGCCCTTTATCGTAATATGAGGCTGTGAAAAGCATATTTCGTAATTCCATCTCATTCATTGGTGCGGCAACCACCATGTTTGGAACCATCCGCATATA
>DATCTB010000521.1:0-12019 GCA_036568185.1 Bacteroidales bacterium
CGAGAATGCGTTTAAAGCATCAAAACTTGCCATGGATAGTGGGTTTATTTCCTGGGCGCCGCCGCAAATAATCGTATCTTGTAATCCTTGTTTGATAAATAAATAACCCATTCCGATGGCATGCGAGCCACTGGCACAAGCCGCGCTGATGGTCAAATTGATGCCTTTCAATTTTAAAATAACTGAAAGATTCATTGTAACAGTGGAATTCATCGACTGGAAAATGCTTCCAGAGCCTATCAGCATGGTGTTTTTCTTCTCCCTGGCAATGTCGGCTGCTTCAACAACCGGTGTTGAAGAGCTGTCGTTTCCATATAAAATGCCAACTTGATTTTTATCTAAAAAATCTTCATCAATTTTTGCATTGTTCAGCGCTTCCATGGTGGCCATATAAGCATATTCGCCTTGTTCCGGCAAGCCAACACGCATGCGGCGGGGCAATATTCCTTTAAGATTTGGGCGCTCAATAGTACCTGTAAGTGGCGAGCGAAAACCCAGTTCAATCCGTGCGGGGTCAATTATAATTCCTGATTTACCAATATATAATGAATCTCTAACTTCGTCAAGCTTACTCCCAATTGTGGAATATATGCCCATTCCGGTAATAACAACTCTATTCATGCTTTTTTAGCAATAATTGCGGGTTTATGAAAACTTTTAATTAATCTTCACAAAAATAGAATTTTTACAGAAAGGATTTTGGTTTTATTTCTTGAAATTAAAATATATAATGCGAAATTTAGACGAGGAAGAGTAGGAGGGAAGGTTTGAAAAAAATTCTTTTAGTTTTAATATAAATCTAATCAATATTACAAATAAAGGAAAGATTATCAGAAACAACAAAAACCCAATAATATCAATAACATCCATCAATATATTTTTCATTTCGCCAGGTTTTGCAGGTAATTTTTTTTGATTTAAACTTAATAATGAAAATGACATGCCAATAGAAGTTAAAAAAACCTGGAACTGATTTATAAATCAGTCCCAGGAACAAAATACTAACACATTTAACTAAATTAATCTAACTCGTACGTTTCCAATCTTTTTATTGTCTTTTACTACACCAATTTTGTATTCACCCGATGTAAGTTTCGATTTTGGGGTGTAGGTGAGTTTTACTTGTGAGGTTACATTTAATTCGGCATCAACAGGTTTTATGCTGGCAATTAGGTTAACAGATTCTTGAACTTCCCAGGTTAGCAATGAGCTGTCCTTATCTGTGATAACCTTACCCTCTGGTGTGGTAATGTTGAAACTAACACCACTTATATATTCCTGTGGAAGGTCGAACAAAACAGTAATTTTTTTCGTACGTTTTGCATTCAGGGTAAGTTTGTTCTTTTTAACGTTTTTATATGACTCAACCATAAAATTGTCAGGCCTGTCATTGGCTTCGTTTAAAAGTTTCTGCAGGCTGTTATTTTTATCTTCCATTGCGGTAAGCGAGTTCTGCAAACTTCTGTTTTCAGCCATCAAATTGTTATTTTGGGCGTTTAAAACATCTATTTGTCTTTGCAGTTCAGCTCTTAGTTCATTTACTTCTGCAAGCTGCTTTTTCAAATTCCTGGTAGTTGAATTCTCAGCAGTAAGATTGGCTATTGTGCGCTCTTTTTCAGAAAGCTTTCTGTTTGCATCTGCCAGAATTTTATCCAATTCACTGTTTTTACCTTTTAATTCATTCAATTCTTTTTTAAATTGAAGAATAGCTTTTTCCAGGCCAAGTTTTTCTGAAAGTAGCGACTCATTGCGTAATTTAGAAACATCTAAGCTCGTTTTCAAAGAAAAGTTTTCCTTGAAAAAAAACAATCCTGCAAGTACTGAGGCGAAAAGCAATATAGTTAGTGTGCCTGCAATTACTTTTTCTTTTCCAACTTTTTTCATTTTACCTAATTTTTTTAAGTTCACATTATATTTATTAACATGGCAAACTTATTTCACACTTATTAGGAAGTAATGAATTCCTCATTAAAGAATCATTAAAATGTTAATTGACTGAAAATAAAACTTTTAATGAAAATCTAGCAGAAAATGAAGGGTGAAAAGAAGGTTTTTCTGGCAATTATTAAAAACTTATGAAAAAGTAAATCTGCTGCCAGTTTAAGAAGGTTTTTTCAATTGTGGTAATTTTACAACTACACACGTACCCTTTCCGAGGGTTGAAATTATTTCAACAGCACCATGATGAATATTGACAATGCGGTCCACCAAAGATAATCCTATGCCTTGTCCTTTTACTTGAATACTGTTGCTTCCCCTGAAAAAAGGTGTTTTAATATGTTGGATATCTTGCTCAGGAATTCCAATACCTTCATCAGTAAATTCAATTATGATAAATCCGAGTTTTGAAAAATTCATGGATACTGAAACTGAAGGAGGAGTTGAATATTTACAGGCATTTTCCATCAGGTTCAGAAAAGCAGTTTTTAGCAATTGCTCATCACCATAAACCGTCATATTGTCGTCATTCAACAACTCATTCATGCTAATATCCACTTTGTAATCAGGGTGGCGTTTCACTATATCTTCATAAGCCTGCCATAAAATTTCATCAATTCTAACTATATAATCATCTGTTTTAGGAATATCAGTATTTGTTTGGGCAAGCAACAACAACCTGTTCAGCAGAAGGCTAAAACTTTTAATATCTTCATGAATTGAATGAAGTATTGTTTCATATTCTTCAGGTGTACGTTGGTTTAGTAAAATGTATTCAATCTGTCCTATTATTGACATTAAAGGAGTTCTTAACTCATGTGAAGCGTTCGAAATAAAATATTTTTGAGATTTGAAGGCTATTTCAAGGCTACTTATCATTTTATTGAAGGTTTGAGCAAGTTGTTCCAGTTCGTCTTTACTTCTTCCCTGGTATAGGCGCATGTGAAGGTTTGAAGCGGATATTTCATTTACTTCATTAATTATTCTTGAAATGGGTTTTAAAGCCCTTCCTGAATAAATCCATCCTGCGTAGAGAAGCAAAACCAGGCTCAATAAATTGACAAACAACAAGACTTTTTGAAGATTTTCAATTTTATTTAAACCATAAATATCAGTAGCAGCTATAATGATAGTAAAATGGTCGTATTTGCTTGTAAAAAGGTAACCAAGTACATTATACTCGTCCTGACTGAATCTATATTCATGTTTTAACCTAATCCTATCCAGTAATTTGCTATCATATTTTATTGTATTTTCTTCATCGGTGCTAAACAGGATGTCGTTTTTATAATCGAAAATGATGATTTTCTCGTTTGGCAAACTCATGGGGTTGTCTTTTTCGATTTTATAAAGTAGGGCCGCATCTATTTCGTCAACATCCAAAAGCAACTTTGCCGTATTATTGGCTTTACCAAGCAGCCTGTCGTAAAACTCATCAATTCTGTAATTATTTGAAAATAAATAAATGGCAACTGACGAGGTCAGCAATATGATTGCCGTAACTAAAATAAATTGAATTGTTAGCTTGGTTCTTATTTTCACGATTCCTCCTCTCCAAATATATAGCCCATTCCGAAGCGAGTATGGATTAGCTTAACAGGAAACTCCCGATCTATTTTTTTTCTGAGAATATTTACATAAACGTCAACCACATTTGTGCCTGAATCGAAAGTGATATCCCATATTTTAGCTGCTATATCACTTCTTGAAAGTACTCTTCTTTTATTGCGCATAAAATATTCGAGTAACATGAATTCTTTGGCGGTGAGATTGACAACATGATTTCCTCTTTTGGCAGCTTTTTTATCCAAATCAAGTTCAAGATCACATTCGACTAATTTATTTCCAGGCTGACTGATACCCGATGAACGCTTCATAATTGCTTTTATCCGGGCAAGTAATTCGCGAAATTCAAAAGGTTTTACGAGGTAATCGTCAGCACCTGCATCAAAACCGGTAAGCTTATCTTCAGTTGTTCCTAAAGCGGTAAGCAGGATTACAGGTTTATCTGAATCAGTTGCTTTTATTCTTTTGCAAAGTTCAATTCCGTTAATGTATGGAATAATTACATCAAGGATAACCAGGTCATATTCAAACTGATTGAGCATTCTTTCAGCCACCTGGCCATCGTATGCAATGTCGGCGGAAAAATTATGTTCTTCCAGGCTTTTTTTTATGGAAGTTGCAACCTTTGGTTCATCTTCAACAATCAGGATGTGCATATGCGCGCTTCAAGTAAAAGTAAATATAAGGAAAGTGTCAAACAAAAATACAAAAACTAAGACAGGGTGACGAGGTGGAATTTACTTCTATCTTAAAGTTAGGTATAAAGACCTCCATTCACATTGATCACCTCTCCTGTAATGTAAGAAGCTCCTTTTGAAACCAGGAAGCCAACTGTTTCAGCTACTTCTTCCGGAGTTCCAAAGCGGTTTACCGGGATTGGTTTTTTCAGTTCGCTTTCGTCGAGGCCTTTTGTCATTTCGGTTCTAATGTAACCTGGTGCAACTGCGTTGACGGTAACATTCTTCCGGCCAACTTCTTGTGCAAGCGCCTTAGTTGCCCCGATAACCCCAGCTTTCGCTGCTGAATAATTGGTTTGGCCGGGCAGCCCTTTTACTCCTGAAAGTGAAACTAAATTGACAACTCTCCCAAACTTTTTGATAACCATATCTTTGATTAGCTGGGAAGTAACGTAATAAAAGCTATTCAGGTTGGTGTTCATCACTTGATGCCAGTCTTGTTCTTCCATCCAAACCAGGAGCATATCTTTCGAGGTGCCAGCATTATTAACCAAAACAGAAATGTATTCATCAGGATTGGCTTGCTTCCAGTTTTCAAGGGCAGTTTTTACTTCAGAAAAATTTCCAACATCAAAACGGATAATCGTTCCACTACTGCCAGTTTCGTTCACTGCATTAAGGGTTTCATTCGCGGCAGCTTCATTTGAAAAATAGTGAATCAAAACGTGGTAGCCCATTTGTGCCAGCTTGATACAAATTGCTTTGCCAATTCCGCCCGAACCACCAGTTACCAGTGCATAATCCATTATTGTATGAGGTTTGGATTGTTTTCCAACAAATAGTCTTTTATCTTTTGCAGATCAACATAGCGAGGAGAATCTTCAGTAAAAACTGGAACTATTTTCCTGAGGTTGCTGTAAATTTCTTTCGATTTGTTTGCCAGTTTGGGTTCAATTTCAAGGAAATCTATAGCCTGGATAATAGCAAGATATTCAACTGCCAACACTTCGAAAGTGTTTTCAATAACTTTTTTCGCCATCAAAGCGGCATTGGTACCCATGCTCACAACGTCCTGGTTGTCATTATTATTTGGAATGCTGTGGATGTAAACAGGGTTTGAAAGTGTTTGGTTTTCTGCAACCGTTGAAGTGGCTGTAAACTGAGTTCCCTGCAAGCCCAGGTTCAGCCCGAGCGTTCCCAGGTTAACAAAAGGTGGCAATACTTCGTTCAACTTGTTGTTCATCAGGAAGTTGATCTGCCTCTCTGCCAGCATTGACAATTTTGCGATCGCAATTTTTAATTTATCCATTTCAAAAGAAACGTAGTCGCCGTGAAAGTTTCCACCGTGATAAACAGTTTTGGTAGCAGTGTCGACAATTGGATTATCGTTTACTGAATTCACCTCGTTCACCAGCACATTTTCAGTATTTTTTATTGTATCGCAAACAGGACCAAGTATTTGAGGCACGCAGCGCAGCGAATAGTATTCCTGGATTTTCTGTTTAAAAATCTTTTCTTCAATCTTTCCATTGTACAAATGGTCGCTCCGTTTTTCAATTAGTTTGCTGTCAACCAAAGCTTTGCGCATAGCTTCAGAAATTACCTGTTGGCCATGGTGTTTTTTAGTTGAATTCAGTTCAAACGAAAAATGGTCGTCAAAAGATTGGACAATTTCATTTATCATTGCTGAAGCAAGTACCGACCAATTAATCAGTTTTGCAGCGTAAATTGTATTTACAATTCCGATTCCCGACATCACTGAAGTACCGTTTATCAACCCAAGACCTTCACGCAAATGAATGCTCAGCGGCTTGATAGCCAGATTTTCAAAAACAGTTTTAGTGGGTTGTTTTTTCCCTTCGTAATAAACTTCACCTTCTCCAATCAGCACCAAAGCCAGATGCGAAAGTTGCACTAAATCACCGCTGGCACCAACTCCACCATGCTGTGGAATGAATGGAATAATATTTTCATTGATTAAAGTTCCAATCAAATCAAGGGCTTCTATATGAATGCCGGAGTAGCCAAGCGAAAGGCTTCTTAAACGGCTTATCATTGCAGCCTTCACGTATAGAGCGGGAAGAGGTTTCCCTATTCCAGCGGCATGGCTCCTGATTAAATTATATTGAAGCTTAACCTGATCTTCTGTCTCGATCCGATATTGAGCCATAGGTCCAAGCCCTGTATTGACACCGTAAATGACTTTGTTAACTGAAAATTCCTGTAGAAAATTAAAACACTTTTCAACTTTTTTAACTGTAGCAGTATCTACCCTGATTTTTTCTTCGTTAAAAAGAATGCGGTAAAAATGTTCAATAGCAAGTGACTTGTCCGAAATAGTAATCATACAATTCGTGTCTTTTCCTTTTTATTAATTTCTGGCTTGCAAAAATAGTCTTTTGGTTGATTTAATAGTTTAAGAGAAAATGACAAAGCAATTATTTTTTATCCGGAAAAATTCCGAGTTTTATATAAACAGGGTTAGCATACAGTTTTAAAAACATCTCACGTGTTTTATCTGGGTCGCCATTAACTGTTTCATAGGTTTTCTTAAGTCTTGCATCAAGTTTTTCTTCCACTAGCTTGTCATACTTATCCTTGAATTTGTCTGTATTTTCAATCAAATCGTAAGCCAGGTAATTGGATGGCCATAACTTATAGTTGGCATGAATTATTTTATCAAGAATAGAGGCTATATCATGAATGATTTCATTCGGCCGCTGATTGGTATTAACTGAATCGAGCAACCCGTTTACAGGTTCTCCAACTTCCAGATGAATACGTCCTTTTTCAGAAACAACTCCTCCTATAATACTGATTAAATCTTCGTTTTTATCCTTAACATATCCATTTCCATTTTGCGAAATGTACATTTCCCTAACCTTCATGCGATCGCAGGGTTCCCATTCGTAGGAAATTGTAACGGGCACAATATTTAATTCTTTTAAGGAGGAAATAACATCGTTTTCACCCGAAAGGCTCAACATTTTCAGCACACTATCATCGGTTAAATCATAGCCATCTTTCGATCTTCCTTTGCGCTGTGCTATCCAAACAGACTTATTTCTGTCCTTAATTAAATGACGAATATAAGCCGACAAACGCTGTGAGTTTTTCAGCATTTCCTTAGGCGAACCATCTCTGAAAACAGTAATCATTCTGTTGGCTTTTCCCACATCAACAATAAATGGTGAAATCATCAGGTTATTTCCCCATGTGATGTGGCTGGTTTCAACGCCATGCTGCACAAGGCTTATTCCGAGAATAGCCGAGTCAAGGATAATATCTCTGTGATTGGCGATGTAAACATAACCTTTGCTGTGATCGAGGTTTTCAATTCCATGCGCTATAAGTTCTTCAGATGTTTTGTTTAAAATCGACCTGATGACAGGCGTCATGAAATACTTCTGAAATTCGTTGGTTGTTGCTGATTGTAGGAGTTTTTTCCTAAGTTCTTCGTGATCTTCCTTCGGGAAAAGGTAGTTCATCAATTGTTGAAACATCGGGTCAGAAACTATCCTCTTAAGTGCCAAAGGGATTTCATGATCAAAATAAGGCCTTATTGCATCAAAATCGTGTTCCTGCATACACATTGAAATAGCGGATAAAAGTAATGATAAAATCCGAACATCATTAATTTCATTAATTTATTGTTAATTTTTTATGAATTTTTAAACATAGAAAGCAAAGAATAATTGCAACCAAGACGAAGTTCAAAATAACTTTACTGTTGGAAAGTTTGCTCAAATTCGCTTAATAATTCTATAGGTTTTGATGGAAAAAAATCATTGTTTTCTGAGCCTGGAATTTTAATTTCACTGGCTTCTGCAGCAATTTTTTGTTGTTGGGCAATCCTCGGCGAAATGGTGTCAAGATTGATAGTAGCCATTTTGCTGCTTAGCTCATCCTGTTGTATTTTCAGCCATGTGTTGGCGTCAATTTCTTCCTGCATAAGTTGTAAAAGTGTTTTGTATGTCCGTTTGGCCAATTTGTAATCATTATTTTGAAGATAATCTTCAAAGTTGGTTTTTTCCTGCTTAAACTGGCTAATTCTTGCAGCTTGCGATTTCTTAAAAATAGCCATTTCCGGGTTGTCGTTACTATTTTCCTGATCAGGCTCATTTTGCGTAATTATTCCAGAGCCCTGCACATTTACAGTATCATTTGCTGCTGGTTGTTCTACATGAATTATTTTTTTATCCGATTCGTACTTGAGGTTTTTATTCATGTTTTTTAAAATAATCCGCATATCTCCTAACCATGTGGCACTTGCTCTCGAATCAGAAAAGTTATTGATATTTGCTTTTTTCAGGTCTTTATACCTGTACTCCATACTATTGATATTATCGTTCAAACGATTGATTTCAAGAGTAATATTCAGCGGCTCACTTTCTCCATTTTCTTTTCTCCATTCATCGAGATGCTTGGTATTACCAGCTTTTAGTTCTGCAAGGTTGTTTTTCGCCCTAGCAATTTCCCTTCGTGTAATTTCTAAATTTTTATTTAAAAACACTTCGGCTTCCGTACTGCTTTTAACATCAATTGCATTTTGAAACATTTTCATATTGTTTTCAAAAACATAAATGTCTTCCTCGCGGCTGGTGCTGAAGTCAACCGGCAATTGCGCCTCTTTAACCGATTTTGCATCGCCCGAAGTTTTAGGCTGGTTTTTAGAAACTACCTGGCCAAATGCAGGCGCAGCAATTACCAGCATCATCAAACCTAAAAAGTAAAATTGAACCTTTTTCATTTTTTATAATTTATTAGAATGTTATTCGTGCATTTGCGGCAGCAATAATTAATAAAAATTCCTGCCGGGAAATTATTTCCAGAGGTTTTCCGGGTATTTCCCTTCATCAACCAACTTTCTGATATTTGTGATGGTAATGGGTTTATCTTCCTGGTAAGTTACCCCAAACCACTGGTCGTTGCTGGTAAGAACGCGGATAGTAGCTTCATTTTTGGTAATCAGGTTGTTGGCAACTGTTGGAATGTAAAATTCTGCTTTAAGCTGGTCGGCATTTTTGCTAATAAATTCTTTAAAATCTTTCTCAGATTGCTCGAAATATTTTGGTGTAAACCCCCAGAAATTCATTGAAACAACCGAGTTTTCATCAATTTCAAACTCTTTGCCTTCATCCTGAAAAACAACCTTTTTTCCTTTCCTGACAATGCTGGTGCGCTCAACAACATCAGTCAGCAAACCTCCCACTGACTGGCAAATTCCGCGTGAAACGCTTCCGTGTTCCGATAAGGTATTTTTCAATTTGTAACCAACCATCGCATATTCAGCCTGATCATTTTTAAGTTTTGAAAGAAAACCAGAAATCAGTTCAAAGGCATGTCTTCCGTAAAAATCATCAGCATTGATTACTGCAAATGGCTCATTAACGGCGTTTTTTGTAACCAAAACCGCATGTCCTGTTCCCCATGGTTTTACTCTTTCAGGGTTGAATTTAATGCCCTCAGGAATATTGTGGATTTCTTGCAGAACATAATCAACTTCTATTCTTCCAGCTAAACGATCGGCATATATTTCTTTAAAATCGTCAATGATTTTTGGGTTTAGCACAAAAGCCACTTTGCCAAAGCCGGCACGGATTGCATCAAAAACAGAGTAATCAATTATGCTTTCGCCCGAAGGGCCAATTTTGTCCATTTGTTTCACACCGCCATAACGGCTGCCAATTCCGGCTGCCAGGATAACTAAAGTTGGTTTCATATATTGCAAGAAATTTTCGTTAATTTAAGGGGCGCAAGTTAAAAATAAATCAAATAAGGTTTTTTAAAGAAATATTTGACTCAGCTATTCAAAGCATTTTTATAAGTTAAAATGGCTCTTTCACGCGCTGAATTATGCTCAACAATTGGGCTTGGGTAGCTTAATTCATACAATTCCGGAAGCCATTTATTCACATATTTCATCTCCGGGTCAAATTTTTGAAGTTGGGTTGTCGGATTAAAAACCCTGAAGTATGGAGTGGCATCGCAACCGGTTCCTGCTGCCCATTGCCAGTTGCCGTTGTTGGATGAAAGTTCATAGTCAAGCAGTTTCTCGGCAAACCATGCTTCGCCCCAGCGCCAGTCAATCAGCAGATGCTTGCACAAAAAGCTTGCTGTAACCATCCGCACACGGTTGTGCATAAAACCG
Source organism: Bacteroidales bacterium (assembly GCA_036568185.1). Classification (GTDB taxonomy): domain Bacteria; phylum Bacteroidota; class Bacteroidia; order Bacteroidales; family F082; genus DATCTB01. The sequence continues at coordinate 10,333 of DATCTB010000521.1, forward strand.
GTTTCGTTCAGTTGGCGCATACCTGCATCAACCAACGGATACCCGGTTTTTCCAGATTTCCATTTTTCAAATTCCTCTTCGTTATTTAACCATTTAATGCGCTCAAATTTTGGTTTAAAACTCCTGTTGACAACTTGAGGAAAATGATAGAGAATCATCATAAAAAACTCCCGCCAAATCAATTCACTGAGAAAAACCGGGCTTTTTTCAAAGGCAATTTTAACAATTTCCCTGATGCTGACAGTTCCAAAACGCAAGTGCGGGCCAATGTGTGTTGTTTTGTCCATCCACGGAATTTCCCTGGAAAGTTCATAATCTTCTATATTTCCCGCCAGGAAATCAGGTGCAGAAATATTGTTCTTTGTAAAACCGATTTCTTGCAAAGAAGGAAAATGAAATGCTTTTTTTAAAAAATTAGCAAGTAAAGGTTTGTTATCAAATGTTTGACAATCAGACTGAAATTTGAATTTCTCAAGCCATTTGTTTTTGAAAGGTGTAAAAACGGTGTACGGTTGTCCGTCGGATTTGAGAATATCACTTTTTTCAAAAATCACCTGGTCTTTGAATGTGAAAAGAGAAATTCCATTTTCCAGTAACAACCTGCTGATTTGGCTATCACGGTCAATGGCATAAGGTTCATAATCGTGGTTGGCAAACACAGCCTTAATGCTGTAAGTGTTTACCAGTTCCTGCCAAACTGCGAAGGGTTCACCATTTTTTACAAGTAAAGAAGCATTTGTTTTAGCCAACTCATTGTTAATCTTTTCAAGTTGCTGAAATATAAAACTAATGCGGGCGTCGTCTGAGGGCAATTCTCTTACAATATGTCTATCGAAAATAAACAATGGCAATACAGGAAAGCCTGATTTCAAAGCTTGATGTAAGCCGAGGTTGTCATTAATTCGCAAATCGCGACGAAACCAAAAAATAGCTATTTCCAAATTTTATCTTTTTATAAAAGAACAAATAAGTGTCTGATTTGTTTATCAAAGTTGCAGTAATTCTTTTAAATACAAACACTTATTTAACAAATTTTAATTCTATTGAGTTATTGATTGATTAATTTTGTGCAACAATAACCTACTAAAAACGCTTTACCTTTCTTAATTCCTTAAAAGATTACACTATGAAAACGAATAACAGATTCTCCTTAATACTTATTTTATCGTTTGGATTAATCATGTCAGGACATGCGCAAATTCAAACTCAATCGCTAACCAGTTACTCACTTCCTTCTCAAATCGATGCAATGAGCCTGATTTCTCCTACACAAGGAAATACTGCTGAAGGGACTGTTACTTTTTCCAAGGTAAAAGGTGGTGTTCGGATAATTTTAGAAATGAAAGGCCTTACGCCCGGGAAGCATGGAATTCATATTCACGAATTTGGCGATTGCAGCGCACCTGATGCTTCGTCTGCCGGAGCGCATTTTAATCCTGAAATGTTGGAACACGCCGGCCCAATGGACCATTCGCGTCACGAAGGTGATTTGGGTAATATTGTTGCTGATGAAAATGGAAATGCACACCTTGATTATGTTGATACGAAAATATCACTCAAAGGCAAAGACTCAATTATTGGGAAAAGTATAATTGTACACCAGAATGAAGATGATTTGAAAACACAACCTACCGGGAATGCAGGCCCGCGAATAGCTTGTGGTGTAATAAAAGAAGGTGGTTGCTGA
>DATCTB010000522.1:0-3088 GCA_036568185.1 Bacteroidales bacterium
GTCAAGTGCTTCAATTATAGCATTCGCCACCCGTATTTTTTCCTTTACATATTGCTGCTTGTCATCTTTTCTCAAATTGAACCAATATTCCCAATTTTTCCCTTCAGGCATCAGTGCCAGCAACGATTTTCCCTTTGGCGCAGCATGTGGGTCGGCGCAATAATGCGTTACTTCGAGGTGCTCCATGGTGGTCATCGAATCCACATAAATGGGTTTTTCCAATTCAAAATGCAGTTTCCTGGGTTCATTTGAAAAATCCTTATTCACGCCAATTGCGATATACAGCGTTTTGTCAATGGTTTCAAAAGTGCTGCTTTCATAGCGTTCAACAATATTTTTGTCCTTGTATTTTCCTTTCAGCATTTCGTAAATCGCAGTCTTTCCGTCGGCTGCATTCACCACAATGTCAGCCAGATATTCTTCTCCATTTTCAAGAATTATCCCTTTTGAGCTATTATTTTCTGTAATTATTTCACCAACTCTCGAACTGAAATGAATTTTTCCGCCCAATTCCTTGTACCTGGTTTCCATCAAACCGCTGATAAATCCTGCCCCACCTTTTGGGTAACCAGCGTCTTTTTTGTTGCGCCAAACTAGTGGCATAATCGAATAAAACAAAGGCATGTGCCCTACAAAAGCCGTTTCCATTGCATATTTCAAGGGCTTGTTTTTTAACTTTTGTGCAAATTCCTGGTTTGTGATTTTCAGGTATTTCTGCATTTTATACAAATATGGAAACATCTGCCAGGCTGCTTTCATTTTATCCATGAAATTCATGGCTTCGAAAGGCTTCTCAATGGGAAGTTTTACTTTGTTGAATTTTCTGACCAAACCTATAAACTCCTTAATTCGAGCCTTGTCCTCAGGTGCTTTTGTCAAAAATTCTTTTTCCAGTTTGTCAATATCACTGTAAAAATAAATGCGGTTCCCATCTTTGTCGTCAATTGCAGAGTGGCTGTCAAAATACTCAAAATCAATCGCTTTCATGTCAATCAGGTTGTTCCAAAATGGGTAGAAAAAACCGTCTGGAGCAGTGCCTTCCATAAAATGTATACAACCATCAATATTGTAATCCTTGCGTTTCCACGAAGCGCACAATCCACCGGACATGCTGTAGGATTCAAAAATTTCGGTATCAAAGCCATTCATTTGCAGGTAGCAGCCGGCAGACATTCCCGCCAGCCCGGCTCCGATAATGATGACTTTTTTCTTTTTTTGCATTTGCTTTTCTGCCTGATTTCAGCCGTTTTATTGGTGTTATTTTGTGCTTTAGTGCCTTGGTGGCAAATTATTTATTAAAACTATTTATTTCCAACAACTTTTCTTCAACACCATCTTTCGTAACCGTATTTTCAAATTCCTTCATCAAAGCTTTTTCATAATAAAACTGAGCTTTTTCATGATTCCCAAAAGTAAAATAATAATCGCCAGCAAGTTTATAAACCAGGTAATATTCAGGATTGGAGGAAACAAATTCTGAAAAGAAAATTTCTTCTTCCGGCAATGGTTTTTTATCAGAAATCTGTTTTTCCAACACAGCATTCATTTCTTTAAAATGTTTGAAATCAGCATATTGTTTTGAAAAAAGAAACGTGTCGGGGGGAATGGTCAGGGAAGAATCGTACAAAGGCGGGAAGAGTTTGTTTTCAGAATGCAACTCAAAAATTTCCTTCAAATCGTAAGCCACGTAAGCGCCCAACTGGTAAGGATTACTCGAAACCCAGGCAAGCATTTTTTCAGGCATAAAAATAACGCTGTGGTGCGAAATCATTTGCGCCATCGTTTTTTCGTTTCCAATACCAATGTTTTTATTTTCCATCCCGAGGTGGTTTCTCAACACGGAAGCTGCCTCCGAAAAGCCAATTGTGTCACAGCTTTCTAGCAATTCTTCACAACGCTCTTCCCTGTAAACTGATGCTGATTCCTTCATAAATTCCAGGTTATTTTCGTCTTCTGAAAAAACTTCACTTTGAAAATGGTTGGAGCAGACCAACTCGCTTGATTCTGTTGAATACATTCCCAGTTTGGAAGGCGATTTCTCAATAATCACCGCTTTTTTATCAGCAGCCGAGCCCACCAGAATAGATTCAGAAACGAAAGTTTTTCTTTTTTCTGCTATCGCGAAAGCCTCGTCAATATTGGCTGCATACTGCAGAATTTCGCGGGCAAGCAAGGAAATTGGCGTTGCCGCTTTCATCGGAATATCCGACTTGGCAGCGTTAATGGTAACTGTCAAACCCTTTTCATTCATTCCGGAAACAACGCCAATAAAACTCGCCCAGGTAACGTACATAAATTGATAGCCACTGTCGGGTCGGACAAAAGCTACCACCTTGTTTTCAGCAAAAGCTGGATTGATATAAAAATCGAAATTGCGCCCGATTACCAGGCTGCTGTCGGTGGAATTCATGTTGGCGGAAAAGGAAGTGCAACCCACCAAAGCCAACGCCTGCAGGGCATGCCCAATGTCGTGGGCAGCGTGGTAATTCAGCATCCGCTCATAATTGTTGCCGATATAATCGTATTCATTACTCGCTGAAAATGAGACGCCATAAATTTCCTCTTGAAATTCAGGAAGGATATTTTCATCAATATCGCGGTTGAAAAAGGCAATAAAATATTTTAAAAATTTTAAATACGATGGGCTGGGAACCAGCACATTGATTTGTTCTACAAATGCCTCCTCCTGCTGGTGAATCAATTCTTTGGAAAGTTTTCCTTCAACAACGCCCATTTCAAAAGGGCTGCCTTCAACCGCCATTTCCCATAACCCGAATTCATTTTTGCGTAAAGAATTATCGCCAATTACAAAAAAATCAGGGGCGGTATTTTCACGCTGCAATTCCAAAGCAGACAAATCTTCAATTTCAGGCGGGTTGATTTTGGTATCAACTATAAACCAAATAAAGAAAATGAGCTTGAGCAAAATGACAACAGCCAAAATCCTGCCCAACCTTCTCCAGCCTCTGCCTTTTCTGTGTTTATTGCTCATTTACTTCGTTGATTAATTTTTCCAAACCCACAATTTCGCCACAAGTCACCAAAGCGCTGATGCTTACACCCAGCATGCCGTGCAGGTTGTTATTCT
>DATCTB010000523.1:0-2450 GCA_036568185.1 Bacteroidales bacterium
CATGGCATAAAACCGGTTGGTTTCCTCATTCCATTCCAGTAAAGGAAAATCAACTACCCACAGCGGTTTGAATACTTTTGGGTCGCGGAGGCCAAGCTGGCTGCCCATTTCGAGGCGAAGCTCATTCAAAGCTTTTTGGGTTTTTTCGGCAGGGCCGGAAAGTACAAAAATCAAATCGCCAGGCTTGGCACCAAAGCGTTCAGCCCAAGTTTTCAAATCAGTTTCTGAGTAAAATTTATCCACTGTTGATTTCAGCGTGCCGTCTTCATTATATTTTACATAAACCAAACCTTTTGCACCAATTTGCGGCTTTTTCACAAATTCAGTCAGTTGGTCAAGTTGCTTGCGGGTATAGTTTGCGCAGCCTTCGGCATTAAAGCCGACCACCAGTTCGGCTTCATCAAAAATGCTAAAACCTTTGCCTTTTGCCAGGTCATTGATTTCAACAAATTCCATCCCAAAACGCAGGTCAGGCTTGTCGCTGCCGTATTTTTTCATTGCTTCCGCAAAAGTCATGTGAGGCAGTTCAGCAATATCAATTCCTTTTACTTCTTTAAAAAGATAACGGACAAGCCCTTCAAAAGTGCTCAAAATATCACTTTGCTCCACGAAAGCCATTTCGCAGTCAATCTGGGTAAATTCAGGCTGGCGGTCGGCACGGAGGTCTTCGTCACGGAAGCATTTTACCAATTGGTAATACCTGTCAAAGCCTGCAACCATCAGCAACTGCTTAAAAGTTTGAGGCGACTGGGGCAAAGCATAAAATTGCCCTTCGTTCATCCTGGAAGGAACCACAAAGTCGCGTGCACCTTCCGGTGTCGATTTAATCAAATAAGGCGTTTCAATATCAAAAAAACCTTTGCTGTCAAGGTATTTGCGGGTTTCCAACGAAAGGCGGTGGCGCAAAGTCAGGTTGTTCCTGAGTTGGTTTCTGCGTAAATCAAGGTAACGGTATTTCATCCGCAACTCTTCACCCCCGTCTGTATTGTCTTCGATGGTGAAAGGAGGCGTTTTTGAAGCGTTTAAGATTTTCAAACCCGAAAGGTCAATTTCAATATCGCCGGTAGGCATATTTGGGTTTTTTGAAAGGCGCTCAATCACTGTTCCCGTAGCTTGAACCACAAATTCACGCCCCAAAGTTCGCGCAATTTCAACCACTTCATTCGCCGAGCGGCCTTCTTCCAGCAGCAATTGCGTAATTCCATATCGGTCGCGCAAATCAATCCACACCAGGCCGCCCTTGTCGCGCAGGCGCTGTACCCATCCCGATAGGGTAACTTGTTTTTTTATATCTTCTTTCCTGAGTTCGCCGCAAGTGTGAGTACGCAACATATTGATTGATTTTTATTTATAAAATTTAAAAATATTTTTCTGATTTTTCAGGCTGCGAAAATACGAAAAAGCCTTTGATGCCTTTAAGTTTTTTAGCTTTGCTGAAATTCAAGATTAAAAAACTTTGGTGCAATCTGGAGTTTTTGTGATTTGGTGGCAAAATTAAATCGCCACCAAGGCAACAAAACTCAAAGGTTCACCAAATGAAATTTGAAAAAAATGCCGAAAGAAAAACCCAAACATAAAGAGCGTTTGGTGCCCAAATCAATGCAAGACATGAAAGCCTGGCAATTGACGCGGAAGCAGTTTATTGGCTCAATAATTACTGCCGGAATTGCTGCACAACTTCCATTCAACAGGGCTTTTGGCAATTCTCAGCAAGCTGAAAATTTTCTTTCAGAAGAACAAAAAAGCATTCTGCAATCCGTTCAGGAAATTCTTTTCCCCGCTGATGAAAATGGGCCGGGGGCTTCTGAAATCAATGCTTATGATTATATAGTTTGGGTAATGGCTGACCCTTTAAAAGACCCGGCTGAAGTAAAATATTTTATAAATGGGATTGGTTGGATAGAAGAATCGGCAAATGAAATTTTTTCAAAAAAATATATCGAATTAAAAGATGAAGAAAAACTGGAATTAATCAGGACTGTTTCAAAAGAAAACTGGGGCGAAGGCTGGCTTTCGGTGCTGCTGACATTCATTTTTGAAGCCCTGCTCAGCGACCCGCTTTACGGCGGAAACCCTGAAAACATAGGCTGGCAATGGCTTGATTACAAAAACGGCCTGCCTCGGCCAACCCCTGAATTGCTGTACCCGGAAATTTTCAAAACAATAAAATTTTGAAAAAGAAGAATTACGATATCTGCGTGGTGGGAAGTGGCGCCGGCGCCGGGCCTGTGATTTATGAGCTTTCCAAGGCGGGTTTTCAGGTTTTAGTTTTGGAAAAAGGCCCCTGGTTTGAAACAAAAGATTTTGCAAAGGATGAAATTGTGGCTGTTCGCCGAAGCGTGTACACGTCCAACCTTGCCGATGAACCGCAAGTAATTGAAAGCCTGAACGATGATGGCGAGTGGGAAGCCAAATCAACTTTTGAAACAGGACGTGATTTCTGGAATGGA
>DATCTB010000524.1:0-3227 GCA_036568185.1 Bacteroidales bacterium
CTGTTCATTTTTACGGGTTCCCTCTCCCATAGCCAGAGTTCAGCGCCACAGCCATTGATGACGAAGCTAATTCTAAAAGATTTTTTAAATATTCAGTTCGATTACCCTCAACAATCGATTGACAAAAACGAAGAAGGGACTGTGAAAATTCATTTTAAAACTGATAAAAATGGAGCAGTAACATTTTCAGAAATTACCAATTCTGTTTCAAAAGAAATTGACAGCACGGCACTTTTCCTTTTTAAATTGATTGTTTGGCAGCCAGCAACGGATTATGGATTGGCGGTGGATGGAGAAAGTGATTTTGAACTGGATTTCAAAATAAAAAAATTTGAAAAACTGGCTAAATCAAGAGGATACAGGCACATAACTTACCCTTTCAAGCCTGTCGACAATTCCTTCAATGTATACAATTTAAAACAACTGACATTGCCGCCCGAAGCCATTCTAGACAGTAATTACACTTCACTTTCCGATTTTGTGTACCACCAGTTAATGTTTCCTGAAGCAGCTATAAAACTGCACATTTCAGGAAATGTAACGGTTCAATTGGTTATCGAAACTAATGGTTTACCTTCCAATATAAATGTTACTCAATCTGTTGGTGGTGGCTGCACCGAAGAGGCAATCCGCATTATACAGATGATAAAATGGATGCCGGGAATAAAAGATGGAATGGCGGTTAGGACAAATTATGAGATGTTTATTAAATTCGTTCCACCCAAAGAAGGGATGCCAGGCTATATTCCTAGCCAATCTGGAAGTGGGCTTTGAACCTAATTTTTCACATGTTAGTATCTGCGAATACGTTAATTAATAACTACTTATTTGAACAAATCAGCAATATTTTTTGTTTTCTTTTTTTATAAAAATTTGATTTTCTGAATTTTTATCCTGTAAAATTATATTTTTGCGCCGCAAACTATTAAAAATTTAATCGTAATAAAAAATGAAAAAACTACTTACTATTTCTTTAGTTCTCTTGACCTTAAGCACTTTTGCAAGGGAAAGGGAAAGTGATACCATTGTTGTTGGAAACTGGATATTTTTAAGTAACATCGGGGTTAGTTTTTCCCAAAGTTATTTTGCAAACTGGGCTCCAGGAGGCGAAAACAGTATTACTGCAATTGGCGCCTTTGTTGGAACAGCAAATTACGCGAAAGGTAAACATACCTACACAAATTGGCTTAATCTTGCTCTTGGTTATTCAATTATTGGTGATGCTGACCCAATGAAGTCAGAAGATAAAATCCAGTACATAACAAGTTATACTTATGAATTGCATAAAAGCTGGGTTTTTTCAGTTTTTGGGACATTCAATTCTCAATTTGCAAAAGGATATAATTATTCTAAAGATTCTACCAATTATATTTCAAAATGGATGGCTCCAGGTTATGCCGATATAGGCCCTGGTATTCAATACAAACCAAAGGATTGGTTCCAAGTGAATTTCTCTCCTGTTACCGCCAGGTGGATTATTGTAGCCGACCAGAATTTGGCAAATATGGGTTCTTTTGGGCTAACACCTGCCGACACAGTAAATGGTGTAGTTCAAAATGCCAAAAAAGTCAAAAGCATGTTTGGAGCTAAATTGTTATTTACAGCTCAAAAGGAAGTTGCTAAAAATATAACGCTTGGGACTATTCTCGGGTTATTTTCTGACTACCTTGATAATCCACAAAATATAGATGTAAACTGGCAAGTTTTGGTTGGTTTAAAAGTAAACGACTGGCTAAGTGTCAACTTGACAACCCAACTGGTTTATGATAATAATGTGATGATTACAGATAAAGATGGTAATACTGGCCCCCGCACGCAGTTCCAGGAAGCTTTTATGCTAACTGTTGGATATAAGTTTTAGTTTAAATGATTAAAATTGGACTGTTGTCGGACACTCACGGGTATATACACCCGAGGGTGTCCGATTTTTTTTCTGGATGCGATGAAATTTGGCATGCCGGCGATATCGGCAACCAGGAAACAGCCGATGCTTTAGCAAAAATTAAACCGCTCCGCGCTGTATACGGGAATATTGACGGCGGAACATTAAGGCAATCTTTCAAAGAAGTAGAAGTTTTTCAATGTGAGCAGGTAAAGGTATTGATGATTCATATCGGTGGTTATCCGGGAAGGTACGAGCCAAAAGCAAGGAAGTTAATTGAAGAGCATCGGCCAGACATTTTTATTTCAGGGCATTCCCATATTTTGAAAGTAATTTACGATAATAAATACCAACTACTGCACATGAACCCTGGTTCTGCAGGAAAATCTGGAATGCACAAACTAATCACCATGATTAGGTTTGTGATTGATGGAAAAGATATTCGGGATTTAGAAATCTTTGAAGCAAAGCGAACTAGCGCAGGCGGTCAGCAGAGCGGATAAGTTTTTCGTCAGAAACAATTCCACGCAGCGCCAGTATAAAAAAAGCAAATGGGATCAGTAATAAATAGGTACCCACTTCGTAAGACGCTAAGGCACCTGCTGCCATTTCCAATTCATTTACATAATAAAAGAAAAAACTTGCTATCAAAGCTAAATTGATAACGATTCCCGATTTTACCAAAAACATTTGCATTTTCCTGTTTTTGTACATAAAGATCGAAACCAAAGCAATCAGTAACATAAGCACAACAAAAAAAGCCAGAATTAGTATTAATATTGAAGGAAACGCAGGAACATTGTCCGGAACAAGGCTATCCAATTTATATACATAAAGTTCGAGTGAGTCAATATCACCAATAAACCTGGCTAGAGGAAAGAAAAAAAGTGCTACCAATGAGACAACTGCCCCTAGCAGAAATAAACTTTGTTTTCGCTGTATCATTAGAGAATAATTAATAAAAACTGGTTGCAAAAATAATCAATAAGGCAAGTTGTCGCAACAGAAGGAATAATATTTCCTGTTTTTATTATAAATCAGCGGATTGAATTGTATAAATACTGAAATATTTGTTTAAAAAAAACACTGACAGTTAAAATATAGTTATATTTGCACTCAATAAAATTTTGAGTCCAAACTCAACTTTCTCCCTAATCAGATAATTTTTTAGACAACATAATTCAACCCTTTGGTTATTCTATTAACCATATTTCTAAAATTCTTAATATATGTATGATATTGTCGAGCTTAACAGCAAGCTGGTAGATGAATTAAAAGTTATTGCCGATAAACTTAGTATTCCAAAAATTGACAAATTGGCAAAACAAGATTTAATCTACAAAAT
>DATCTB010000525.1:0-3521 GCA_036568185.1 Bacteroidales bacterium
AAACAGATAAATAGACCAAGAAAAATCCACAGCCAGGGAATAATAAAAGCGCTGCCGGTAATCATTGAGACTATATTTCCAATTAGGATGCCGGCGGCAATTCCAAGGATACCACCCATTTGCGCAATAACTATGGCTTCGGCCAAAAACTGGTTGCGTATGGTTCTTTGCTTTGCCCCTACGGCTTTGCGGACGCCAATTTCGCGGGTGCGTTCAGTAACTGAAACCAACATGATATTCATCAAACCAATCGCTGCACCAAGTAAGGTTATCAGCCCGATAGCAGTGGCTCCAATTTGAATTTTACTGGTCAAACCAATGAGCATGCTTGCCACGTTATCGCTTTTAATTATTGAAAATGAATCATCATCACCAAGTTTGTCTTTCCTGACTTTTCTGAATACACCAATAGCTTCGCCAACAGCGGCATCCATTGTCTGAGGGTCGTTAACCATCACGCTGATGCGGAAATTCATATTTGGACGTGAAAAATATTGCCTCACATTGGAAAGCGGAACCAAGCAGGAACGATCGCCGCTAAAGCCAATGCTCGAGCCTCTTTCCTTCAGCACCCCAATAATTTTATATTTTCCTGGCCCGATTGAGATTACTTTCCCGATAGGGTCTTCTTTTTTGGTAAATAATTTGCTCGCAATTTCGCTTCCAATAATAGTAACATGATTGCCATAATGCACCTCATCCGAAGTAAAAACCCGCCCTTTTTCGATTTCGAGCCCGGCTGTGGCAATATAATTCTCATCGGTACCCATCACTTGTACGTTGGGGTTGGTTTTTTCCGACTCATATTTAAGGGTAGCCGTTCCAGTTCCATAAGTAAAAACTGAGGCAACTGCCGGAAAATTGTATTCTTTTTTAAAGTCAAGAGCTTCCTGGTAGCTAACAACTCTGTTATCTATTGCCCGGTTTCTTTTCCCTCCGATATGTATATTCAGATCACGATTTTGGATATTAAAAGTGTTGGATCCCATCATGGCGAAATTTTCATTTAGAAAATATTCCACAGCATCTATTGCTGTTAGAATTCCTACCAAAGCCATAATACCAAAGGCAATTATCAGCACCGTCAAGGTTGTTCTGAGCAAGTGACTTTTAACAGTGATGAACGCTGTTTTTATATTTTCGAATACGAGTTTTATATGATTCATAAAAAATGCCTAAGGATTCATGTAAAAAAACTAATTATCTTTTTCCCCGTAAGCCAGGTTTCCGGCATCACCCAGGCCGGGAACAATATAAGCCTGAACGGTTAGCTCATCATCGATTGCCCCAAGCCAAAAAGTAATATCCATCAACGAAAAGCTTCTTTTCACTTTGTTAATCCCTTCTTCGCTTGCAACAGCAGCAACGATATGAATTTTTTTAGGTATTCCTTTTTCAAAAAGTCCTTTCAAGGAAGCTGTAAGAGATCCGCCCGTTGCCAGCATCGGATCTGAAATAATAAGAACGCGGCCTGTGAGGTCGGGGGTGGAAATGTGATCGAGCTTAATGTTAAACTCTTTGCTTTTGCTGTATTTGCGGTAGGCAGAAATAAAAGCACTATCGGCTTTATCGAAATAGTTCAACAAACCCTGGTGAATCGGGAGCCCGGCCCTTAAAATAGTTGCCAAAACGGGTTGCTCAGCGGGTAAGTTAATAAGCAGCGAACCAAGAGGGGTTGTAACTTCAACCTCATTATACGCCATTTCCTTACTTATTTCGTAAGCAAAAATTTCGCCCAGCCGCTCAAGGTTTCGCCTGAAACGAAGCCTGTCAGTTTGGATAGATACGTCTCTAAGTTCAGCCATAAATTGGTTGAAAACTGAATTATTTTTTCCGATTACCCTTATCATAATTGTATCTTTCCTACAAATATAAATGAAATCAAAGTGATGGTTAAGACATTTTTACTTTTTTTAATAGTCGGTAAAGACTAAACAAGGTCCTGAATGGAAATTTCAAGCGATTTATCTGCAGGCTGAGATAACTGCTTTCTTTCGCTCCAAAACCTTTGTAAAATCTGGCCAGGCTTGCATCGTTGGATCCTTCAAAATCAAGAACCAGGTTACCAGGAGCGTATTCCTTAATTAATTCATCTATTAGCTTAAACATAGCGCCATTTTCGCGGGAAGTTTCGTTGGAACCCGAAAACAGAAATATAAGCCTGTTGCTGGAACTTAAAAAAAATGCCCCGGCGCACAGCTGGTTATGTTCAGTAAAAACGCCGTAAGTTATTCCTTTTCCGTTGTGAATAGCTGAATAAATCAATTTTCGCAATAGCATGTAATGGTGGTCGTTCCATTTTGTTAAATTCTTGCCCCGGTTGTCTCTGAATAAAGTAATGATTGCTTCTGGTTTAATATTTTTTACCAGCGAAAGCTTATTCTTTGTGCTTTTTTGCAGGTTTCTCTTGGTGTTTGAAGAGTACCGTGAAAATAGTTTTGGATAATCATTAATTAAGTCAAGAACATAATTTTTGTTTGAATGGATAGCATAAGCGCTTCCATTCAACTTATTGAAACTGTTCAATTTAATATCAACAAAGCGGAATTTTTCAGGAATATGCTGAATAAACTCCCTGGTAATTGCAGGTGTAAGTATGCTCTTCGAAAAAACACCAAGCTGCTGAACAAAATAAGGCTGGAACAAATAATGGACACCAAATTTCTTTCCTCCGGTAATTGGCATCACCCTTTCATAATCATCTTCAACCAATGCTTCCCAGCCTTCATGCACCAAATCGAGGTACCAGGAAGTGGCATACACCATCGAATTAAATGAATCCCTGATGCAGGCATCCCATTTGCTTTTATCAATCTCGCTATGTTGAAGGTATTTAATCAAAATTCCGATAAATGAAATTATTTATAAAAAATTAAATCTTGCTTTCTTTTGCGGGTTCAACTGCCATCTCAAGCATTTTTTCATATACTTCAAGCCAGCCTGCCCAACGCTTTTCGTTACTCAACGATTCGTTATGCCAGAGCGAAATAAAGGTTCCATCCACAGCTTTTACTGCCTCAATCAGTTTCCTGATTGTTTCAATTGCCTGTTCGGGGCTCAGTTCCATATAGTCTTTCAGTGTTCCATCCATCACTGCAAACGGGTGCAGCCTTAAATGGGTTTCAATTTCCATATCCAGGTCAAAGAAATTGTACGAATTGCAAATTCCAGCCCGAAAACCCGGCAATAAAGCATAACCCATAGTGTAATCATCAGTAATATCCTGATCAATCAAATTTCTGTAGGTTTCCGGAAATGTCAGCCGCAAAAAATGTTGCCTGCTTGAAGTGATTTCCTTTTTAATTACGTTCGAAAGATTTTTAATTTCTACTGCAAAAAGTCGCGGGTCATCATTTGAATTGTAGGAAGGATGTATCCCAATCGACGCATAATCTCCCAGTCGCTTGATTAATTTCCGGAAATGCAGGTTACGGATACTTAAATTTTTATCGAAACGGCTATAGTGTCCGAATAAAATGAAATACAGTGGTTTAAGCTTATATTTTTTCTGGTATTCAATT
>DATCTB010000526.1:0-2521 GCA_036568185.1 Bacteroidales bacterium
GTATAAACAATCGCTTTGCTGTCGGGTGACCAGGTAACCTGCTCTATTCCTCCAAAAGGTTTCAGCGGTGCCTGGTATGGTTCGCCGGGCATAATATCTTTGTCGTTGCTAACTTTTGTGCCATCATAATTGGCATAAAAAACATGGCTGTAAGTATCAACCCAGGTATCCCAGTGGCGGTACATTAAGTCGTTGATAACACGTCCTGAGGCAAGTGGTAAACCATCATACAGTTCAGCAAATTTTTTATCAACAGGAATTTCTTTAGTGTACAAAATTTTTGTCTGGTCGGGCGAATATTTAAAACCAGTTATTCCGCCTTCAATGTTTGAAATTTGCGTTCGGCCTGTTCCGTCAGGGTTCATTTCCCATAATTGCACTGAGCCGCTTTCCGAGCAGAGAAAGCCGATTTTTTTCCCGTCAGGGCGCCAAAGTTCATTGAATTCACTTTTTGCAGAGTGCGTCAGTTGTTTATAGTTTTCGCCATCGACCCCAATGCTGTACAATTCACGGTTTCCTTTGTTTTTTTCAATAGAATAATAAGTTACTCCGTAAACAATGGTTTTACCATCGGGCGAAATTTCGGTGCCACTAACCCTGCCCAGCGACCATAACGCTTCGGGTGTAAGTCTGTCACCTTCCAGTTTGAAATCGGGTTTGCCAATAATGTCCTGGTTTTGTGCAAGTAATGAATAATTAATGGCTAGAATTGTAGCCGCTGTAAGTAAAAGAATTTTCTTCATGATTTTCAATTTGGTAATGAATATGCAAAAATACAGTTTCGTATTTAGTTTTCAGAATTTAAAATGGATTTGACTAGCTTTTATTCAGAAATGTTTTTGTTTTTTTTGATTACAGGTTTTTTAGGATTAATTTCCTTTTTTTGTATAAATGCTTGCTGAACTTCACCATCAACCGACCTGAGGTGCAAATCGCGCTGTGGGAATGGAATTTCAATTCCTAATTCATTTAATGCATCGTTTATTGCAACGGCTATATCACTTTTCGTTTGTAAGCCCGTGTCAATAGATGTCCAGATTCTAACTCTAAAATTCAATGAACTGTCACCAAATCCGTCGAATAAAGCCCAGGGTTCAGGATATTTCATCACGTCAGGGTGATCAGAGGCAATTTTTTTAAGCAATTCAAGCACCTGGCGTGGGTCGCTGCCGTATGCAACACCAACATTTATATCGTACCTTCGTTTTCTGTCTGAAAGCGTCCAGTTGATTAAGTTGTTGGAAATCATATTCCCGTTAGGTACAACTACCTCCATGCCGTCGTAGGTTTTTATTTTACTTGAGCGGACGCCGATGCTTGTTACTACTCCGGTCAAAGTTCCAATCTCAACGGTATCACCAATTTGGACGGGCCTTTCAAATGCTAAGATTAAACCTGAAATAAAATTCAGTACAACTCCCTGCAATCCAAAACCAATTCCAACGCTTAAGGCACCAACAATCAATCCGAATTTACCTAAATCCACACCAGCAGCGCTAATTGCAAAATAGCCACCAAGCGCAGCAAGAGTATAGCCGACAATCATTGAAGTGGCTCCGGGCACACCCCTTGGCAATGTGATTCGGGGAAAAACCTCAACTTCCAGTATCGATTTTACGACTTTGGTGATGTAAACTGTTATTAAAATAATAACAGCGAAGCTGAAAAAATTTCCAAGTACAATTTCTGTATTGCCCAGTTTCCAGCTAAGCGTAAACAGCCCGGCCAACCATCCGTAGATGATTTCGTAAACAGTAAGATTAATTAAAATACTTTTTATCCAAATTAAAACGCCAAGAAACTGCACGATGCCCAATAACTTTTTCTCAATTTCGGCACCTTTTTCTTTTATCAATTTTGAATATTTGGCAAAAGATGAATGTAAAAGAGCAATTATCATACTTCTGATAATCAGAATTGCCAAAATGATATTAATAGCATTGAATATTGAATTGGAAGTTGTCCCGGTCAATAAAATTGCCAGGTTGGTATACCCGAAAATATTGGCAAAAATGGAAACAATAGCAAAAAATATGAGAACGGGAACGGTTTGAATTATAAATTTCCACTTCCGAAGCAATAGTTCTTGTTTGATTAAGCTTCCCGGCCTGATTAATAAAAATAAAATCCAGCCGCAAAACAATGATTCCGCAAGCAAGGCTGGCCGGGTAATCAAAATATCTCCGTTAAAAAGCACCTGAAACTGGTTCAGTAGAAATAATATTAATGTAAAAAGCAAAAATATCCGGACAGCTTTTCTACCCTGCGGGAGATAGAAAAAAGAAATAATCAGCAGGAGTAGCTGTATAACATCGTTAACTGCATTCTGCCGAACAGGGTAAATCCAGATAGAAATTAATATGGCGACAATTAGCGAAGAAAGAACATACTTTGAAACTACTAATTTTGAGGTAACATAGAGTACATTGTTTTCTTCGGTTGATAGCTGAAAATTTTTATTCAGGTAATAAAAACCAATCAACAGTAAAATTAAAACAAGAATATGTAAGTCAAACCTTTG
>DATCTB010000527.1:0-9133 GCA_036568185.1 Bacteroidales bacterium
TTCGCGTTCAGGTTGAAAACGAAGTGCCTTACCGGCCATAGTCAGCACATCATTTGATTCCTCCACGTAATCGGTGATGCTGGCAGTCATTCCCGGTTTTAGTTTTAGTTTGGGATTGGCAACATTCACAATAACGGTATAGGTAATCACATTCGCCGACTCATTGGGTTGAAGCCTGACTTCAGCCACCTCTCCGGTAAATGTTTCATCTGGGAAAGCATCAACTGTAAAATCAACATGCTGTCCTTTTTTAACCATACCAATATCGGCTTCATCAACATCAGCTTCAACCTGCATGGTTGACAGGTCATTTGTAATGGTAAATAATTCAGGTGTATTCATGCTGGCAGCAACTGTTTGCCCTTCTTCAACGGCACGGTTCAGGACAATCCCGTCAATAGGTGCATAAATCATTGCGTAACTTAAGTTTCGTTGTGCACGGTTGAGGTTGGCCTCGGCCGATTTTAACCCTGCCTTGCTGATTTTGAAACTGTAAACAGCCATGTCATAATCACTTTTTGGCAGCACCTCATTTTCGTAAAGTTGTTTTATTCGTTCGAGGTTGGCTTGCTGGTATTCGTATTCGGCAGCAGCACGCTCCAGGTCAGCCTCGGCAGTTTCAAGGCTCGACTGTAAGGTAGATTTGTCCAATTCAGCAATGAGCTGACCTTTTTTCACCACAGAGTTAAAATCAACATAGATTTTTTCGATTACACCCGAAACCTGTGTTCCAACAACAACCGTGTTTGTCGCTTCCAACGTTCCGGTAGCCGTAATTGCAATATTCACTGACCCTTTTTCAATTTTTACGGTTTCAAAAACATATCCTGAAGTGTCGTTTCTGAAAAGGTAAAATCCTGCAGCACTGATTATAGCGAGGATAAATGCCATGATAATAATTATTCTTTTTTTATTTTTCATTGCTTAGCTTTTTTTTTGAAATCGCATCTCGAATGAGCCTTACATAGTTGTAATTCCACCATATTCGCTCACAAGACTAACTTCATTTTCATTGTCAAATCGTAAATTTGATACAAACATATACCAGGGATGATTGACCGAAAAAAGAAATCAACAGATGGGGTAATTTTATCAACGAAAAGGCAATTTTAGATATTTTGAATGCACAAAGTAAGGACACAATTGGTGTTTAAAAAAACCAGGAATACTTTATTACCTGTTTTGTAATAAAAGTACCCCTGGTACACTAACCAACTCACCAAAAACCAAATTATTATTAAGGGAAATACCATTCACTTAGTTAATATACGACAAGACTGCATTATTTCTTGATTGTACATGTGTTTTTAAAAATTCCACTGCCTGATCGAACTTTGAGTCATAATCAATATAAGTATAACCCGACTCTTCCGCATACGCATATTCTTTTAATAACTCATAATATTCTGTATATGTTGCTACCATATCAGAAGTAATAAAGACCTCTTCAATAAACTGTTGTGTGTAGGTTTTATAAAGCTGTTCATACTCATCCACATCCATCAGGTACCTAATTAATGGCCAATTGTTTCCTACCTCAGTTAGTGACAAACTCAAGGCACTACCCATTTTACCTTCTTGTAAAGCTTCGTTATTATCCCATGGAATCCAGGTTAGTTTGCTGTTATCAGGATTGTTGTACAAATAGTAGTTGTGTGTCATTTTACCATATGTATCCCAATTTTGCATCACAGTGTTGGCAGCAAGCCATTTTAAAAATCCATCTACATCAAGAATTGTATTTAGTTCAGATTTCCATTTTTCTTCGTCCGTTGTTCTTTCAGAACTATTGATGATTGTATAAAGTGATTTCACATCTGAATAATCGTTTTCCTCTTCATTGCTTTTCTTTTCCATTTCTGATTCATCAAATGTTCCTAACGCAAAACTGGCAGCGTCACCATCTGGTTTGTAGATATTTCCGTCTTCATTGCCGAACTGGCTTTCCAGAACAGTATCGTCAACTTCTTCAACTAGTGTATAAACGCCAAAATACTGAGGTCCTGAGCCATTGTCGACATACACAACGCAAAATGTAGTTTGAGCCGAAGCCAACCCAAAATTGCGGAATAAATCGGCTCCTACTTTCTCGCGCATGAGTGAAGCATCGTCAAAATTATTGTTGAGGTTCAGTTGCTTAAATCCGTAGAAACGCTGATTCTCAAGTTCAGGGTATTCTTCTTCAAATTCATCAAAATCAAGTTTAAAGGACAGTTTGCTGTTTCCTGACTGGTAGGCCGATTTAATACTGGAATTGCCTTTATAGCGTACACCTACATTATACCATTCAATATCATTAAATTTAAATGAGCAAGGAACCCAAATCATTTCATACTCCGATAAGCCTAAGTCACCGCCACCAGGGCCACCTCCAGAACTTCCCAGTTGCTCATCTAAATCCGATTGCATAATTGACCAGTTAGCACTACTTATTTCAATATCAAAACGCAGTACTGTGTTTTGTTGAAAAACAACTGAATAATCAGGTTCTGCATTATTGCTGTGGGTGCTTTCGCTCCAGTCGTTGTAATCAGAAACAGTTCCTGTAATTTGTTCTTCAATATCCACTTTCCGGCAAGCTGAACAAACAACGATAAGTAAAATAATGGATAGATATCCGAGATACTGATTTCTCATCTTATTAAAATTTTATTTTGTATCCTACACTAAAAATGTTATTGTTTTTGTACTCATTGAGATAATAATCAAATCGGTAACTTGCACCTACATAGTTCTTTTTAAAAAGCTTATATTCTAAGTCCAGTTTGTACCTAACTTTATACAAGTTACCGGGTGATAAATGCTGAAACAATTCAGTGCTTAGGGTTGGTGTTAATTTACAGCCCTTAATATTGTATCCAAGTGCAGCTTTGTACCTCAAAACATTTGCGCTAGCATCTTCATCAACGTAATTCGAATATCTAACCTTAAGCTCAGGCATGAATCTGTCGAAATCCTTTTTCAGGGCAGCACCAAATTCATACCTGTGGAGATATTCTGTAGGTTTTTCAGGCCTTTCATTGATGATAAACCGGTATCCACCGCTCAGATACAATAGTTTAAAGGGCCTGTAAACCAATTCTGTTTCAATCAAATATTGGTCAATTGAAAAATCTTTTTCAAATCGAAGCTCTGGAGTTATGCTTAATTTTAATTTTTTAATGGGTTTAAAAGATAAGTCGATATAAGTCCGGTACTCAAAATCATTTTCGACCGTTTGATCTGTATCCTGTGCGGCTACTTGTTCCCCAGCGAATAAAAGCAAAATTGCCAGTATATATATTTGTCTTAAATTTCTCATTTATATGCCTCCATTATTTTTTCCATTGACGTAAAAATAGAGTCTTAATTCTGCTATATCCTTCAGAAAATCAATTTTCACAATTTCATACCTAGCTATGTCGATACCTGTTCTATCTTTTAAATCTGCCAATAAAATTTGTTCATTTTTAATGTGCATATTCTCGATCTTCTCATATATCAATTTTATAGACCCTTCTTGCTTTAGCATTAATCTTTTTTCAAGAATCCAAAGTCCAAAAACAATTGCTGCATTGGTAAAAGCTAATTCTGTATAACTTATTTTTTTATTTGCAAGTGCATTAATTACAGAAATTCCAATAACAATAAACAGGTAAGTCATCTCCTTTATTGGAATTGCATCGGTACGATATCTAATAATTCCGAAAATGGCAAAAAGTCCAAGTGCAAAACCCAATTCCAATTTAACATTATTTAGTAGAGAACTTAGAAAAAAAACTACCACCCCAATAGCCAAATAGCTAAAATAGAAATCTTTACGCTTACTGTTCCTGGAATAAATAACATGGACAACAATAAATATCAATATTGTATTGAAGATGAACCTAATCAGTAAATCGTTAAAATCGTCTAAGTTTATCAGTTTTACCCCTAGAAATTTAAACTGATTTTCCCATGCTATTGCTTCTGATACAACTCCCTGTATATCAGTAGCTTGATGTATTTTTTTTATTAAATCTATCATTTTCTTAATTTATTAAATATGGATCTTTCTCTATATGAGTAACTTTCTTTATTTCCCTAATTTTCTGTTTAAATGAATTTCGCTTAAGACCAGGATCAGTAATAGTTCGTCCAACACAATATTTGCTAAAACCGGATGCTTTAATTCGGCTATCTCGCAGTGCCAGAACCAGAGGTGAGAAATCTGGCTTACCGTCTGACTTTATTTCAACTATCACCAGGTTTTTAAGTTCTATATTTTTATTGTTAAATCTGTAAATTAGATCCAGGTCGATTGTGCAACGCTCTTTGAAATTTTTATTTACCAGTGTTATTCGTGTAAATTCGTTAATAAGTGCAGTTTTTAACTTGCTGCCAACATATGGAGTAAAGGATTCAATAAAATTAATTTCTTCGTTGCTAAATCCCAATTCTTTGACATCAGTAGGGATGCGCATTTTATTGGTTTTACCTTTGTTATTTTTGAATTTTATCTCCAAAAATCCAATTCCGCAATTCAAATATTCTCTCTTCCTGATTTTATATCTGTTTAATTTACCATTGTGATGTTCACCGTACAAAACATTGTCAGCTGTATCGAAGTAGGTAGTAAGATATGACATACGATTTTCACCTTCAATTTGAAGCATATAATACTCAGAACTAATTGAATCTAACAGCGTCTGAAGATGATTTTGTTTAAACCAGTATTTTTTATCCATTCTATTCATCAGTTGTACTTTTTCCATGTCCTGGAGTACTATCGGATCGAAGTATTTGGTGCTGAGTGAATTTAAATTTTTTGCATCCATAATATAGATCTCCCATTTTTATTTAAATGCAAATAAATGGCGCCAATGAACTCAAACAAAATTTATTCAACAGATGAGTGGATTTTGTCAACGAATGGATTGTTATTGGCTACAGATGTTTCTTTTCCGAAATACCTTTATAATTTATAGAGTATCAGTTTCTCCAACAAACTCTTCACTTAAATCAATTCAATTTAACCTGAGTAAATGCATACATTAGGGGGGTATCTGCGAAAGGTGAGAGTCTTGATTAATTTTACTGGAATGTATTCTTTTTGCAAAAAAAATGATAAGGGCGATCACTATATTTATTAGTTAAAAAGTTAATTTAATGTTAACGTCAACTAATTGTGTGTTATTTATAAATTCTTGTCACTACATTTGGGGTATCTAATAATTTTATAACTAAGAAAACAACCACTTATGAAAACAAAGATTACTTTATTCAGCCTTGCTGTTTTGTTCCTTGCTTCATGCACAACTATGGAAAAAAAGGAAGAGAAAAAGCCACCTGTAGCACCAGTAAATGTAGTTGAAGAAATATATTTTGGAAAAACTGTTGCTGACCCCTACCGTTATATGGAAAACCTGCAGGATCCTGCTGTACAGGACTGGTTTAAAGCGCAGGCAGATTATTCACGGCGTATTTTGAACAGCATCCCGGGAAGGCAATCACTGATTGACGATATGCGCGATTTCGACAGCCGTACTTCATCACAAATCAGCAGGTTGAATATTACTGACAACAACTTGTATTTTTACTTGAAAACTACACCGGAAGATGAAACCGGAAAGCTATACTACCGTGAAGGTTATGAAGGAGCTGAAACATTGCTTTACGACCCATTGACTTTTAGTTCTGACACTTCCAGGAAATATGTTATCAGCGCCATTTCACCTTCTGATGATGGAAGCAAAGTGGCATTTGAAATTGCAGAAGGCGGTTCCGAAAGCAGCATTCTGCTGACTATGGATGTGAAAAGCAAAGAATTGTTTCCTGAACAAATTGACCGTTGCTGGTTTGCTTCACCTTCCTGGTTGCCTGATGGAGAAAGCTTTTTATACCTGCGGCTTAATTCAGCAGATGTGCACGATGATGATCGTGAATTGAATAGTAAAACTTATTTTCATTTAGTCGGTTCTGACCCATCGGCCGACAAAGTAGTTTTTTCAAGGGAAAAATATCCTGATTTGGGCATTCAGCCCGAGGAATTCCCGATGGTTTTCTATGATAAAGACAGCCAATACCTGTATGGTTTTGCCTTTACGGTTGATAACAGGCGCAAAGTGTTTTATGCTCCTGCTTCGGAAGTTAATAATGAAACAATTAACTGGAAACCATTGTTTGTGCTGGAAGATGAGGTGTATAATTTCGAAACAACAGATAAAGACATTTATGTATATACACCTAAAAATGCACCAAACTTCAAAGTATTGAAAACCTCGCTGGCAAACCCAAATCTTTCAACTGCAGAGGTGGTTATCCCTGAGAATCCGGAAGCAATCCTTACCAATTTTGAACTTAGTAGCGGAGGAATTTATTATGTTTTATCAAAAAATGGGGTTGAATCGAAAGTTTATCATCAACCTTTTAATTCTAAAAAGGCAACTGAATTGGAATTGCCATTTACTGCCGGTGTAGCTTATGTGAATACCAGGGGGTTTAAATTTAATGATGTTTGGGTTACAATTGCCGGATGGGTGAGTGATTATGAGCGATTCAGGTATTTGGCAGATAAAAATGAATTTAAACTTGAAAACCTTTCTTCAGTGGCTGAATATCCTGAATTTGATAATCTGGTGGCGAAAGAAGTTATGGTTAAATCGCATGATGGGGTGATGGTTCCTTTGTCAATCATTTACAATGAAGGTGTAAAAATGGATGGCAACAATCCTGTATTGATTTTTGGTTACGGAGCTTATGGGTCATCAATGGATCCTTTTTTCTGGCCAGATTTGCTTCTTTGGACAAAACAAGGAGGTGTACTTGCTATTGCCCATGTTAGGGGTGGCGGAGAATTGGGTGAGGAATGGCATAGGGCGGGTTACAAAACCACCAAACCCAATACCTGGAAGGATTTGATTGCTTGCACGGAATACCTTATCCAGGAAAAATATACCTCTCCGAAGAAAGTTGCCATTTATTCAGCAAGCGCGGGAGGAATACTTGTTGGACGCGCCATGACCGAGCGCCCTGATTTATTTGCAGCAGTTATTCCTGAAGTTGGTTGTATGAATACGCTCAGGGGAGAAAATTCGCCGAATGGCCCGGTGAATATTCCTGAATTTGGCACTTCTGCCGACTCGGTAGAGTGCATGGCATTAATTGAAATGGATTCATACCTGCACCTTGAGGATGGTGTCGAATATCCTGCTACTTTAGTTACTGCCGGAATGAACGACCCAAGGGTTATTGCATGGCAACCTGCCAAATTTGCGGCACGCTTGCAGGCAGCAAATGCTTCTGATAAGCCCATACTTTTCTGGGCCGATTACGATGCAGGCCATGGAATGGGAAATACAAAGTCAAAACAGTTTGAGAGTTTGTCCGATGCGTTGAGTTTTGCACTTTGGCAAACCGGCAGCCCCGGTTTCCAGGTGGACTAAATTTTTCTTATCCAGATTTGAAATCTGGATAATTGGGGAGGATTTCAAATCCTCGGCTCTTTTGACCCGGATTACAAATCCGGGCCAGCCAGAGCTGGCTAAAAATGCTGTCCCAAAAGTAGAAAGTACTGTCATCCTGAACTTGTTTCAGGCACTCAGTAAATTGAATATCAGATCCCGAAATAAATTCGGGATGACTGCAGCTACACTATTTTTAACTTCTGAGATAAAGGCTTAAGGCTTTTCCAGTTTCCCATCGGCATATTTAGCAAACCTGTCGGGAAGCTTGCCGTGAACCATATCGTGCCTTGGCCAGGGCCAGCCGCCAAACTGTGTTTTGCGGTAGTCGCTCATAGCTTGTTGGATTTCAGCATTCGAATTCATCACAAAAGGGCCATATTGCACCACCGGTTCGTTGATGGGTTTTCCTTGAAGAAATAGAAAACGGCTGGTTTGTGGCCCATTTTTAATTTCAATACTTTTATCTCCTCTCAAAGAAATTGAATGGTTTGTTAATATTTCTTGTACATCAACTTCAATTGAAGAACCTTTGAAAAAGAAGAGCGAACGGCTGACAGTTTCTGATGCGGCAGGAATTGCCCATTTTGCCCCGGCTTCCATTTGAATTACAAAAATTGCCACTTCGTTTTCAGGATTGGATGCCCATGAATCAGGTGCCGGGGGAAGGGCAGCTTTGCCAGCCAATTTTCCGGCAACTATTTTAACTTTCGTAGTTTTCCCATTTTCATCCTTGATTTCCGCAACCGGTATTTCTTCATGCCAATGCATTTTAAAATGGGGTTCAACAAATTTACTGGCTTTCGGCAGGTTCAGCCAAATTTGGAAAAGCTCAAACGGGTTTTCTTCATCTTCTTTTAAAAGCGGGAACATTTCTGAATGCTGCAAGCCGCTTCCGGCAGTCATCCATTGCACGTCACCGTTTCCGTACCTTCCTGCTGCGCCTTGCGAATCGGCATGGTCAACCAGGCCTTTTTCAACTACCGTAATGGTTTCAAACCCACGGTGGGGGTGCGAGGGGAAGCCCGGCACTTTGTCGCCATGGTACATCCGCCAGCCATCTTTTATTGTAAAATCCTGGCCGATATTTCTGCCGGAAAGTGGTGCATTGGGGCCCAATTGACCATTACCTTTTGGGTATGCATCAGCATGATAGGCGCAAAAAAGAAATGGGTTTTGGGTCTCCCACGGAAAACCAAGTGGCTTTATATTGATGATTGATTTGTTGCTCATTGTGTGAGAAATTTTTAGTGAGATTGAATTTAGTGTTTCAGCCAAAGATAATTATTCTTGATGAAGATGGCACCAGGTGTATTTATTTTTGCAACCCTTCAATTCTAAACCTGTTCTTAAACTGAATGATTCATTCATGCACTGCTTAACCGGCCGGTTTTTTTGATTTTTACAAAAAATAAAAACAAAATTTTACTTTGAATTTTTAATTACCCTATCATTCCCGTAAATTTGCCTTCAAATATTTGAATAATGAAGACAATAGCGCTTTGGTTACTTACTTTTCTTGGCTTACCATTCTTTCTAATTGCCCAGGACATTTCAAACATTATCCCCGACACAGTGGAGAACGGTTATTTCAAAATGAATTATGGTGGAATTCAAATCAGTGGCTATTTTGAAAATTACAAAATGACCGGGAATTGGATTACAGCCTATTCAGACGGCAAAGTGCATATTATTGAAAATTATAAAGACGG
>DATCTB010000528.1:0-5698 GCA_036568185.1 Bacteroidales bacterium
AGTCCAGCCGACAAAATGCTGGTACCCCACGAAAAAATAATGATGGATGGCAAAGAAAAGTCTTGTTGCCATTGACAATTCATTCTTTAAATGTTTATTTTTGCAAACTCATTTTTATGATGAATATCATTTTTTACAAAAATCTCTAAATTTATATTTATGAAAAAACTTCAATTTTTGATAGCAATTATGGCTATCATGTTTATCTCAGCAAGTTCATTTGGACAAACTACTGACCCTGCTGCTACAAAATATCCAAACGGTGCTAAAATTTATGCTGCAAAATGTGTTGTTTGCCACCAGGCTACCGGCTTGGGTGTTCCAAATGCGTTTCCTCCATTAAAAAACTCAGACTATTTATTTGCTGATAAAAAACGTGCAGTACAGCAGGTTTTAAATGGCTCAAACCACGAAATAACAGTTAACGGTGCAAAATATAGCATTCCAATGCCTCCTCAGGTTGACAACCACCAGGATGCAGTTGATGTGGTTAACTACATTTTGAATGCATGGGGAAACAAAGGCGGAACCATCACTCTGGCCGAAGTGAAAGACATTAAAATAGTTAGGTAAAATGAAAAGATTCATACATTTCGTTTTACTCAGCTTTCTTGTTTTTACCATTCTTTCCTGTAATTGCAATGAAAACAAAACCAAGGAAGAACCTCACGCAGGAGCTGTAAAACCAACTACTTCAACCGGGAATTTTGGAGCAATTATTACTGAAGAAAACGCTGTTGCAGTCGCCGAACTTCCTGGCATGTTAGCTGAATCGGAAACAGTTGCAGTAAAACTTACTGGAAATATTGCTTCAGTTTGTCAAATGTCGGGTTGTTGGATTGATTTGGATTTGGGAAATGGGGAAACTGTTCACGTTACTTTTAAAGATGATGCTTTCCTGCTACCTAAAGATGCAGCAGGAAAAGTTGCTGTTGTTGAAGGCACTGCCCAACGCGAAGAACTGTCAGTTGAATACCTGAAACACCTGGCTGAAGACGATGGTAAATCCCAGGAAGAAATTGACGCAATCACAGAACCCAGCATGGAATACACATTCGTTGCTTCGGGTGTAATAATAAAATAAAGTTAAGTTTTCATAGGTTTAACTTTTACCCCCGGTTTTTACCGGGGGTTTTTTGTTTATTTTTATACAATTAAAAAACTCCGGAATTAATAATGAATAAGTTTATTCTTGATTTTTCAATATTGATTATTTGTTTCGCAGGCTATTATTCTTCATTCAAGTTTTATAAACAAAACAACTTCCGGCTTTCTATTTTATTGATACTTATCAGTGGCCTGATATTGAGAATTTATGCAGGTTCCGACTTATTCTTACATAACTGGGACGAGCGTTATCATGCACTGGTTGCCAAAAATTTTTTAGATCACCCGCTAATTCCTACTCTTTACAACAACCCGGTTTTACCTTACTATTTTCAGGATTGGATTTCAAACCATATTTGGCTAGAAAAACCACCAATCCCACTTTTGTCGATGGCACTTTCTTTGAAATTTTTTGGAGTCAATGAAATAGCTGTCAGGATTCCGTCCTTTTTAATTTCAACTTTTGCTATTTTTCTTACTTATAAAATTGGTAGTTTATTATTTAGCAAAAAAGTTGGACTGATTGCAGCTTTTCTACATTCAATTAATGGATTGCTAATTGAGTTAGCAGCCGGACAAGTATCCTCAGACCATGTGGAAACTTTCTTCCTATTTTTTGTTGAACTAGGAATTTTTCTCAGCATCTACGCTGTTTACAAAAACAAGTCATACTTGTTTAGTTTATTAATTGGATTGGTTGCAGGATTTAGTTTGCTAAGTAAATGGAACCCCGGGCTGATTATCATTGTAGTCTGGTTTATTGGCGCGTATTTTTCCAGGCAATATAGCCTACAAAAGCTGTTTATCAATCTTCTGATAATTCTAGCAACTTGCTTTTTTGTTTTTGGAAGTTCTGTCACCTATATATACATTCTTTTTCCTACTGAATCCAAATATGTTCTAAGTAAATTTATTTTGGCCTATAATGAAACAGTTGATGGACATCAAGGTCCGCTTTACTTTTACATAAACGACATGAGGATTGTTTATGGAGAGTTGATTTATATTCCAATTTTATTAAATATTTACTTCTTATTTCAAAAGAAAATTAGTTGGAAAATGGCTATGCTTTCAGCCTGGTGGATAATTCCAATTATAGTTTTTTCATTTGCAGAAACGAAAAGGCAAACTTATATGCTCATCTTTGCACCTGCTTTTTTTATACTTATTTCTTATTATTGGTTTTATTTAAAATTTATAATTAGCAGGATTAATTACAGATATACTGTTATCATATTATTGTTTTTATTGTTAGCCTTGCCGATACGCTACAGTTTTGAACGATTAAAAATATTCCAGCAGCGCGATAGAAATCCTCAGTGGTCGCAGGAAATAAAAAACATAAAGGAATTAATTCCAGAAGATAAAGCTGTAATTATATTCAATATTGAAAGACCAATAGAAACTATGTTTTACAATGATTGTATTGCTTATCCTCAAATCCCAGATAGTAGGGTTATTAAAAATTTACAAGAGAAAGGGTACACAATTATTATCAATGAGGATGAAAATCTAGACAAAGCTGATTACGTCAATAACCAAAACATCTTATTTATAAAACTTTTATCAATCGAAAAATAAGAATTTACTATTTTCTTTTTTCCTGTTCTAAGGCAATTCATTAACAATAATTCACTTTCACTATTAAACTATTTTAAGGGTTTGCTGTGTTTTGCTCACAAATAAATTGCAAATTTCACCTCTATTTATTTGAAGACTAATTAACTAATTCACCTGTGTTAGCATTTTTTCAAAAATAATTCTTGTATTTATTTTTAATTATTCTAAATTAGCCGCGCAAAACATTCACATACATTTAGATAGAAAATCACTTAATATGAAGCAATTAGCTTTATTGGCTTTTTCTCTTTTTTTTATTTCATTATCAAATCCAGGCTTTTCACAGGAAAATGAAGCATCAAATGAACTTGGTATTTACGAGCATTTGGATGAATATATTTCTGATGACCTGGTGTTTACCGATGAATTATTTAATGAAGTAAACCTGAAGGAAGCCATTGATAAACCAACCATTATTTGCCTTGTTTATTACGAATGTCCGGGAATTTGCAGCCCATTGATGAACGGACTTGCAGAGGCAATGGATAAAACAGATATTAATCTTGGAAAAGAATACCAGGTGTTCACGATTAGTTTTAGTAGCACTGAAAAACCGCCGCTTGCCAGAAAAAAGAAACAAACTTATGCCAAGCTGGTTTCTCATGGTGACACTGAAAATTCATGGAGATTTTTTACCGGCGACAGCGCTATGATTGAGCAATTGCTTGATGAGGTTGGGTATAAAGTAAAAAAAGAAGGCGACCAGTATATCCATCCCGGAGCCGTTATTATGCTGAGCCCTGAAGGTAAAATAACCCGCTATCTTTACGGAAGCACTTATTTTTTGCCCTTCGATTTAAAAATGTCGGTGGTTGAAGCACAAGCGGGGCGTTCGGGCCCAACTATTAATAAAGTGCTGAATTATTGTTTCAGCTACGACCCGGAAGGGAAAAAATATGTTTTTAATGTAACAAAAGTTTCGGGAACTTTCATTCTGATTCTTGCCTTGGGGCTGCTGTTTACATTGATTTTCAAGGGAAAAAACAAAAACAAAGAATTTAAAGTTTAAAGAAATATGACAGAAGCTGCAACAGTGCACCCTAATTTTTACCAGGCAAAAAAAGGCCTTTTTTCCTGGATTTTCACGCTTGACCACAAGCGAATTGGCTTGCTATACCTTTATTCAATTGGAACTTTCTTCCTGGTTGCAGCCACACTTGGTGTTATGATGAGACTTGAGCTGCTGAACCCTGGCCGGGATTTAGTGGATCCACAGACGTATAACCAGTTGTTTACGCTTCATGGTGTAATCATGATATTCCTGTTTATTATCCCAAGTATTCCAGCAGTTTTCGGAAACTTTTTCCTTCCTTTAATGATAGGAACGGATGATGTTGCCTTCCCACGATTGAATTTGTTTTCATGGTGGTTGTATGTTATTGGTGCTCTTTTTGCCTTGTCAACATTATTCTTTGGCCTTGGGCCGGCAGACACAGGTTGGACTTTTTACGCACCTTACAGTGTAAAAACCGGTACTAACGTAACGGCTTCAGTACTTGCTGCATTTATTCTTGGTTTCAGTTCAATTTTAACCGGGCTGAACTTTATAGTTACAATTCACCGTTTGCGTACCCCAAAAATGGGTTTCAACCAAATGCCTTTATTTGCCTGGGCGCTTTACGCCACTTCCTGGATTCAGTTGCTGGCTACACCGATTATTGGAATTACACTGTTGATGATTGTTGCCGAACGTGTTTTCGGAATTGGACTATTCGACCCGTCGATTGGAGGCGACCCGATTTTGTATCAGCATTTGTTCTGGATTTATTCCCACCCGGCTGTATATATTATGGCGCTGCCTGCCATGGGCGTGGTTTCGGATGTAATTGTAACTTTTACACAAAAAACGATTTTTGGCTACAAAGCCATTGCCTATTCCAGCCTTTCAATTGCGTTTGTAGGATATTTTGTTTGGGGACACCACATGTTTACTTCAGGAATGAGCGGCCCTGCTGCCATCATTTTCTCGATTCTAACTTTCGCGGTAGCAATACCAACGGCAATAAAGGTTTTTAACTGGGTGGCTTCACTTTATAAAGGTTCAATTAACCTGCAAGTACCCTTACTTTTTATACTGGCATTTATTTTCAATTTTATGATTGGCGGTTTTACAGGGCTGGTTTTAGGAGCAGTTGCTGCTGATATTCATGTTCACGATACATATTTTGTAGTTGGCCATTTTCATTATGTAATGTTTGGCGGTGCGGGGTTTGCTTTCTTTGGGGCCTTGCATTATTGGTTTCCTAAAATGTGGGGAAGAATGTACAATATGGCTGTAGCCAATTTGTCTTTTGTACTTCTTTTTGTAGGTTTCAACACCACCTATTTCCCGATGTTTATTTTAGGTTTGGAAGGAATGCCGAGAAGGTATTATGATTATTTGCCTGAATTTCATTTTTGGAATATTGTTTCAACAGTTGGCTCATGGATAATGATTAGTGGATTAATTATTATGATAGTTAACCTTGTAGTCGCTGCCAGGAAAGGGAAAAAGGCTCCGTCAAATCCATGGAATGGAATTACTTTGGAGTGGCAAACTTCATCACCACCGCCATTGCACAACTTTGACAAAATGCCTGAACCGGCTGAAGATGGGCCTTATCATTACCCGGATGCTCACAAAGCTTAATGTGAAATTTCGGAATTCGGATTGTGGATTGGGGAATTAAATTGATGAATTGAAGAATTATTGAATATTTGAATTATTAAAAATAATAACAGGAAATAATTTGCATTAATACGATATCAAGCCCCGAAAGTTTTTCAGGGCAGAAATCTGAAATAATCATTATTGGAAACAAAATAGTTTAATGTTAAAAACTAAGCTGAACACTTAAGAAAATATAATTAAAATTTCATCTATGAACCACGACGCTTTTGTCCTGCCCAACTCGGGCCATAATTTTGATGCCAAAGCATCGAAAATGGGAATGTGGCTTTTCCTTTATACTGAGTTGCTACTTTTCGGAGG
>DATCTB010000529.1:0-12826 GCA_036568185.1 Bacteroidales bacterium
CGACAAAACGGAACAGTTTTTAGTAGAAAGGCTAAGAAAATCTTCAGCTTTTATTCCTGAATTATCAATAGTTGCAATAATTGAAAACAAGGTTGTAGGTCATATCTTGCTGACTAAAATCAAAATTAAAAAAGGAGAAAATGAGTTTGAGTCTTTGTCTCTGGCCCCGGTTGCTGTTTTGCCAGAATTTCAAAATAAGGGAATTGGGGGGAAATTAATTATACATGCGCATGAAATCGCTAAAGAACTTGGTTTTAAATCAGTAATACTCGTGGGCCATGAAAATTATTACCCAAGATTTGGCTATAAGCCAACAAGTAAATACGGAATAAAACTCCAATTTGATGCTCCCGAACAGAACTGCATGGCTATTGAATTGGTTGAAAATGGATTGAAAGGTATAAATGGGGATGTTGTTTTACCGAAAGAATTTTTTGAATAAGATTCTTTTCTTCATTGTTATGCTTACCAAAGTGAATCATCGATTCTACTCATATTTTTTTCGCTCCCCCGATAGCTTTCAGGGCAGGATGACAGATTCTTATCTCGGCCTTCCGTCTTGCAACCTCTCTCCTACTGCGAACCAAAAATAGTTACAGAGCCCTTTAAAGTTGATTGTTGCAGACCATCAAGGGTAATATAAAATACTTCACAGACGTAGAAATAAACACCATCGCCGCAAGGTTTTCCATTGTTCTGGTCGTTGCCATCCCAATTAATATCGGGATCGGTGGTTGTAAATAAGGTTTTCCCCCAACGGTTAATAATTGTCAAATCAATATGGTCAACAGTAGATTTTGGATTACTTGTACC
This sequence comes from Bacteroidales bacterium, assembly GCA_036568185.1. Classification (GTDB taxonomy): domain Bacteria; phylum Bacteroidota; class Bacteroidia; order Bacteroidales; family F082; genus DATCTB01. Next base: position 814 of record DATCTB010000529.1, read on the forward strand.
GTCGTCAAGCGGAACAAAAAAATCATTGTATCCGTCACCGTTGGGTGTGAAAACATTCGGTAATTCGTAAGTTGGGCAGGCATCAAAATTCACACATGCTACATTACTAAGTTCACTCACATTTCCAACTGAATCAATAGCTGTAACTGCATAGCAACCCACAACGGTATTCAGTCCTTCGTCAACAAAATAAGTTGTGTCGTTTGGATTGTAAGCCACCGAATCAATCAGTTGCAATTCCTGGTTTGATGAAGGTGAGAAATAAATATAAATTACACGAACATCATAGTTACATGAATCATAAGGCACTATAATTTCCAGGGTATTTGAAATTTCTTCGCAATTGGTTTCAACTGTTAGTTCAGGCTGGCAGGGCGGTTGGTTGTCGGACGGCGCAGCGCAGGCAATTTGTGAGAAATTAATCAGTGGGTCAGCCAAACCAGGAAGTGTATAATGACCGATAGCTTTGATATAATAACAGTATTCTTCAAAATTGACTAAACCCATATCCCGATAAGAGTTCTCTGTAGTTGTTGTCAGTGAGTCAAAAACCGTCTCTCCGGGGCCTTTTCTGTAAATCGTAAATTTTTCATTTTGCCAGGGAACAACAGCAGCCCAGACCAGTCTAAGTTCCTTATCACGCGGTTCAAGCCTGAGGAAAACAGAAGCTGCTTTCTGAGAACTTCCAATTGGCCCAACCGTTAGGCTTTCAAAGTCAACTTTATAACTATATGGCTTGTCGTTGTTATTCATGTTAATGGATTGATCCAGATAGATAGTATCATTCCAATTGTTAAATTCAGTCACCAAAGTGGGGGTTGTCCATACAATTCCATCATTTCTGTATAAAAGATATCTGTATGGCCCGGGATATTGAATTGTATCCAGTTCAGTGGGCTTCGACCAGGCCACAATAGCATTTCCGCTCGAAAGATTCAGACTATCGTTGCTTACGTGAGTTATGATTGGAACATCCCTTTTTAAAAAAGCACAGGCTTCATTCGAAGCATAGCTCTCGGCTTCATCAATAAAGTAAGCTGTTACGCGATAACAATAGTTAATTCCATGAATCAATCCCTGGCCACCATTATCATCTCTAAAAGTGAGGTTATCAATTCCACTTTGTGTTTTTATTAATCTAAAACCGGTATAGCTGGGCACACCAGTTTCACACACTCCTGGTGACCATCCGGATTCGCCACTTCTTCTGTATATTTTGTAACCAACAGCATTTGCGCATGGGCTTTTTTCCCAACTAAGGTTTATTCCATTTCCAAATGATTCGGCTTGCAGATTTTCAGGCGGTGGTGCAATTACCTTAATATTCACCGTTTTAAAGTTAACCAAATTAACAGGCGAACCATCATCCTGCGCTTTAAAAACAACCTGGTAAGGCTCAAATCTTACATGTTCACAAGCAGTTGGCCAGCTAAATGTAGTTGTAACGGTATCATAGCCAATAGCTGGATCAGGATCAATTTCTGCTGGATTATAACTTAGTTCAAACGGGCCACCAAAAGCGGTAAGTGTAACTTTGGTGCCATCGGGGTCGAAGGCTTTCATGTCGAAGGTTAAAAAATCACCGGCTAAAACGCAGGTGTCGATAATTCCGATAATTTCAGGAGGTACATGATCGCAGGCAACAATATTGATCTGCATATCACGCCTAACCGAACCAACTTTATTGCCAAATCTCCATTCTGTTACCACGAATGCAACGTTGTATTCTCCCTGCAGTACAGGTGTTTGCCAAATCAAACTTCCGTTTACGGAATCTATTTCAAAAATATCTGAAGTTTTAGGATAAGTATAACCCGGAATATCGTACCCACCAGCCCCCTGGCAAATTACCAACTCGTACGAAAGGCTGTCTCCATCCACATCATAAGCAGCTGGATTATAAATAAACAATTTCCCTACACAGCCCTGATCAATAGGCGGGTTAAGCAATTGAACAGAATTATTGTAACCGAGAAATGGGTTGATAACCAACTCGCTTTCTACAAACATGGGTACATTAATTGAGTTGGGAATATTGACAACTCCCCCGTTGCGGTTCGGATCTTCTACTGAAATAACATAGCTTCCTGGCGCCGGAAAAGTGTGGGTCCCCTTGTAAATATTCAATGTTACATCATAAACATCCGGAATTGGTTCAAAATAAATCCTGGGTATCTCATCACCTGTATTATCTCCCCAGAAAATAGGCATTGTTGTCCTGGTATCATCGGCCACGCTTGAAGTTTTGGTGTACATAGTAACTGTAAATTCCCAGGTCAGGTCACTAATATGCTTGTAAGTAATATTTGCAGCCCTTTGGTGGGTAGCAAAGCTGAATTGAAAAAAGCAAATCAGGAAAAAAAGTGATAGGAAAAGTTTCTTCATCAGGCACAGTCAATTGTCATCAAAACTACAAATATTCTGCAAAACCAATGCCACTAATAAAAATATTGAAAAAGCTTTCCATAAAAAAAACCAATCAAAATAATAAACCTGTTGGAATAATATAGATTTACCTAAATTTGTAGGTTTATCTTTCATCAATACATGACGAATACGGAACTTGAACAGGAAAGGCTCGAGATATTAAGGCGATACAAAGTCTTGATAGAACTCTGGGAAACGCGCAAAGATACCGTTGATCGTTGGATGGTTCGCAAGGCATTTCGTCTTGCCGCCGACGCTCACAAGGATATGCGGCGTAAAACCGGAGAACCGTTTATTTATCATCCTATTGAAGTTGCCACCATTGCTGCTTCTGAAATTGGGCTTGGCAGAACGGCAATCATTTCAGCTTTGCTGCACGATACTGTTGAAGACACTGAAATCCGGCTTTCAGAAATCAGGGGAATGTTTGGCGATGAAGTAGCCAAAATTATTGATGGCTTAACAAAAATTGATGAAATTTCGGACAGTACTTCAACGGCCCAGGCCGAAACATTGAAAAAAATATTGTTCACACTTACTGACGATGTACGCGTTATTTTAATCAAGTTGGCCGACCGACTGCACAATATGCGCACACTTGAAAGCATGACCCGCGAGAAACAACTTAAAACGGCCTCCGAAACACTTTATATTTATGCGCCACTTGCATACAGACTTGGACTTTACGCCGTAAAAAGTGAATTGGAGGAATTGTCGTTTAAATACTCTCAACCAGAGATTTATCGCGATATCAAAGAAAAGATGCTGGCGAAAAAGGAATTTCAAAAAGAGTTTTTTGATGAATTCAGTAAACCTATCTCCAAAGAACTTAAAAAGCTAAAACAAAAGTTTTCAATAGTCTGCACTCCGAAAACCGCCTACTCGATCTGGCAAAAAATGCGCAACGATGAAATTCCTTTTGAAGAAATTGATGACACTTTTGCCGTTGATATAATAATAGATGCCGAGCCGACTAAGGAAAAACTGGAATGTTGGGCTGCCTATTCAGTAATTACAAGCATTTATTTACCAAATAACAAAAAGTTCCAGGATTGGATAAGCACTCCCAAAGCCAATGGTTATGCAGCAATTCACATCACTGTGATGGGTCCCCAGGGACATTGGGTGGAGGTACATATCAGGAGCAAACGAATGGATGAAGTGGCAAAAAAAGGATATGCCGCGCACTGGAAGCAAAAAGAAAATGGCAGTAATAATGCCGGCCTGGAAGAATGGCTTGGTACCACAAGAGAATTGCTGAATGAAAGCGATGAACAGGCAATAGATTTTATTAATGATTTCAAAAAAAATCTTTTCTCTGATGAGATTATCGTTTTTACACCAAAAGGTAAAATAGTCAATTTGCCCATTGATGCTACCGTGCTCGATTTTGCCTATTCAATCCACACCGACCTTGGGAATCAGTGTATTGGTGCCAATATTAACCACCGGCTAATGCCTATTGACTACCAGCTAAAATCTGGCGACCAGATTGAAATAATTACCTCAAAAATTCAACAGCCTAATGAACGTTGGTTTAATTATGTTGTTACGGCGCGGGCAAAATCCAGGATAAAAAATGCACTAAAAAATGAAAGAAAAAAATTCAGGGAAGCTGGCAGGGAAAAATTGTCAAATTTCTTTGAGCAATTGAAACTTGAAAACTCAAAAGTCAATATTAACAAACTTATCAAGGAAAAGAAAACAAAAGGCCGACTGGATTTGTACCACCAATTGGCTACTGATAAAATAACCTTGAAGGAAGTAAAGGAAATATTGCTTCCTCAGGAAACTATTGTAAGCCGGATGAGGAATTTTATGTTTCCCTTTTCAAAACCAAAAACCATTGACTTTCCAAAAGAGATTGCCACCGAGAATAAAGATAAGCAGGAAACAGAAGTAGCTGAAGGAGAGGCCAAAGAACTTGAATATGCTGTATCGCGATGCTGCAACCCAATACCGGGTGATGATGTAATTGGCTTGGTTTTTCCTGGTGAGCCCATTCAAATTCACCGCACCGACTGCAATGTGGCCATTAAACTCATGTCGCAATATGGTAAAAACATTGTGAAGGCTAAATGGAAACAACAGGAAGGAATTGTTTTTCTGGCTGGACTAACGATTAAAGCAGTTGATAAAATAGGGCTTATTCAAACGCTAACAAAAATGATTTCGGAAGAATTCCAGTTAAATATCCGATCATTTAACCTGGAAAGCGTGGAAGGCCTGGTTGATATTACAGTGAAACTGTATGTAAATAATACCGAAAAGTTAAAACACCTTATCCAAAGATTAAAATCAATCAAGGAAATTATCAAAGTTACACGCATTGATAAGATTGGATAAACCAAACATATTGCATTTTTTCTATATTTATTGCATTTTTAATTTTTAACAAAAAAACAGCACTTAGCTCTTATATTTACACTCTGTCAGACTTTTGCCCCATTTTAATTGTCATTTTCGGGAGAAAATAAGCGGGAATACTTAAAATTCTTACTTTTTTTAATTTATAATTAAACCACATAAAAATAAAAAATTGTAATTTTACCCACACTAAACTACATCGGGCATGAAGATGAATAATAATAAAGACACATTTGAATCAGTAAAGAAAATCTTTACTAATTACCTTGAATCGAGGGGTCATCGAAAAACGCCGGAACGATACACTATTTTAAGAGAAATATACGCAACTGAAGGTCATTTCGACATTGAGACCTTATACATCCGTATGAAAAACAATAAATACAGGGTTAGCCGGGCCACTTTATACAATACAATTGAACTGCTTTTAGATTGCAACCTGGTGACCAAACATCAGTTTGGCAACAATTGTGCTCAGTTTGAACGGTCACATAAATTCAAGCAGCACGATCATTTTGTTTGTATTAAAGATGGAAAAGTTTTGGAATTCTGCGACCCACGTATTCAGGAAATACAAAAAGCTGTTGAAGAGCAGTTGGGTGTAGAAGTTACTTACCATTCATTAACATTTTACGGAAAATGTAAGAACCACGCTGAAGAAACAGAGAAGGTAAAAGGTTAGTAAATTTCTTTGTCTGAGTAAAAATCGCTGAACATTTTTAGTAAATTTGTTTCAAAACCATAACCCTGTATTATCAGGGTTTTTTAATGAATATTTTTATGAAAGTTGATGTTCTGCTAGGATTACAATGGGGTGACGAAGGAAAGGGAAAAATTGTTGACGTACTTACTCCAAAATACGACATTATTGCACGTTTTCAGGGAGGCCCGAATGCCGGCCACACCATAGAGTTTGATGATAAAAAATTTGTGCTGCACACTATTCCCTCCGGAATTTTTAATGCCAATACAACCAATGTTATTGGAAACGGTGTAATTATAGACCCTTTTGTATTAAAAAAAGAAATTGCCATGATTAATACCGGCGGCATTGACGTTGGTGATAATTTATTGGTTTCAAGGAAGGCACACCTGATTTTGCCCACCCACCGGCTGATGGATGCTGTTTTGGAAAAATCAAAGGGGAAAAATAAAATTGGTTCAACTTTAAAAGGAATAGGCCCAACATATACTGACAAGGTTAGCCGCAGCGGATTGCGCGTAGGGAACCTGGAAGCAGGCTCTTTTTTAGATAATTATAAACTGGCAAAAGAAAGACACTTGTCAACCATTCGTCAGTTTGAAACGGATTTCGATCAATTTATTTTTGATGGACTACCTTTTTCTGACTACGAAAATGCCTGGTTTGAAGCGCTCGACAGTTTAAAAAGCCTGAAAAAAATTAATAGCGAATATTTTTTAAACAACGCCCTTTCAAATGGAAAACGCATTTTAGCTGAAGGCGCCCAGGGAACCATGCTCGACATCGATTTTGGCTCCTACCCTTTCGTCACTTCATCCAACACAACTACCGCCGGAATGTGCACCGGGCTTGGAATTGCCCCTGCAAACGTTGGAAAGGTTTTTGGAATTTTCAAGGCTTACTGCACCCGTGTTGGCAGCGGCCCATTTCCAACCGAATTACATGATATTGATGGCGACCAGTTAAGAAATGTTGGCAACGAATTCGGTTCAACAACAGGAAGGCCACGAAGGTGCGGATGGATGGATATTCCGGCACTGAAATATGCAATTATGCTCAACGGCGTAAGCGAATTGATGATGATGAAGGCCGATGTGATGAATTCATTTTCTGAAATAAAAATGGCTACAGAATATGAATATGCTGGAAAGAAAACCATGGAAGTTCCCTTTGATGAAACAGTCACGCACGTGAAACCTGTTTATACAAAATTGAAAGGATGGAATACTGAAATTCCGGCTTCAGGAAAATACGAAACTTTACCTGCCGAATTGAAGCAATATGTTCAGTTTATTGAAAAAGCAACAGGTGTTCCAATAAAAATTGTTTCAACCGGGCCTAACCGAAGCCAAACGATTTTCAAATAAAAAAGAATTTCTTTTCAGGAAAAAATCAGAGCCACAAACCGGTTTTCTCAGGATTGAACGTGATAAATGCATTGGCTAAAAAATTCCAGACGGTAACAAAAGCTATCGCGAAAATCTTAGCTACGTAGAAGTTCATTTTGAATTTACTTACCAGCAACCACAAAATCAAAGTATTTATTCCCAATCCTATCATTGAAATAGCGAAAAACTCAGTGAATTCAACCATTACTTCAGGATTGTTACTTTCAAAAGTCCAGATGCGGTTAAGTATATAATTGGTTGTAGCAGCAGTTGAGAAACCAATCGCGTTGGCAATGTATTTAGGAATGCCCAGTTTTTCCTTTGTAAGGTAGGTAATGCCAAAATCAACAAATACGCCTGAAAAACCTACGATTCCAAATTTCAGGAATTTAAAAAAGAATGACTGCGATAAAAGACCGTCCATTGGAAGCAGATTTAAAAACCGAGTGAGAAAAAATTATAAAATAACAACCAAAACTTTATGCTCGCGATCTCGAACCACATCAACTGAAATTGTCTGGCCAGGTTTAAGTTTTTTCAGACGATCCATATAATCATAAATATTGGTAACCGACATTCCATCAATTGCAACTATTTTATCGCCTTTTTGCATGCCTGCTTTTGCTGCCGGCCCTTCGGCAGTAACACCTCCTACGCCCAATCCATTATTTTCGGTTGCTGTAAAATCCGGCATAATTCCCAGCTTCACCTTTAAACCGCGGCCACCGCGTCCTTCCTGTTTTTTCGGCTCTGCTTCCTGGTAAGTTAAAGGATCTTCGCTATTTGCGAAATCAACGATGATAGGATAAGCATAATTCAATATATCTTTTTCGCCTTTATAATTTATCTTGTTAGCATCGTCGGCGGGAGTGTGATAGTCAGGATGGGCACCTGTTGTAAAAAATAAAACGGGAACACCACTGGCATAAAAACTTGCATGGTCGGAAGCTCCATACCCTTCGGGAGAATGGTTGAAAACCAAAGTCGAATTTTGCTCATAAACACTGAGCAAAGTGTCAAACTCAACGGCAGTTCCTGTTCCGGCAACCATGACACCTCGCTCTTTTTCATTCAGTCTGCCAACCATATCGAAATTGAACATTACTTCAATATTTTTTAAATCAACTAAGGTGTTTGAAGTGAAAAATTGCGAACCCAGCAAACCCATTTCCTCTGCACCAAATGCCATAACAACAATACTTCTTTTCAAAGAAGCTTTGTTGTAGGAAAGTTTCTGAGCTAATTCAAGAATTGCAGCCGTACCTGAAGCGTTATCATCAGCTCCGTTGTGGACGGCAATGGTATCAGGCGTTCTTGAACCCGAACCTTCTCCACCAAAACCGAGGTGATCGTAATGTGCTCCGATAACAACATATTCATTTTTCAAAACAGGATCACTTCCGGGAATTATACCGATTACATTCACGGTAGTAACTTTTACCCTATCCATATCGGTAGTGGCAGAAACCGTTTGTTTAATATCAAATGCTATTGGTGCTTTTCCAGCAATAATTTCTTTTTCAATTTCATCAATGGTTTTACCGCTGGCTTTAATTATCTGATCGGCTACGGCACGGGTGATATTGATTACCGGCATGCCGGCATCAGAAGTTACCCGGTTGAAAGCGGCATCGGCCAACTTGTCGTCGCCAAACTGCGGGCCGCTTACCAGGATAAGGCCGGCAACCTTTTTGTCGCGGGCAACAAGCGCCTTTGAACGATCGTCGGCATAAGAAATGAACAGGCTATTATCTTTATCCGGTTCCGGGTCGCCACGAAGCACCAGCACCCATTTACCTGCTACATCAATGTTTTTATAATCATTCCAGTTCAGAGAATCCTCTTCAATATCGAAACCAAAACCTGCAAAAACCACATCTGCATTCACGCTTGCATTGGATGAAATTGCCATTGGCATGAAATCTTTTCCCATTTCAAATTGCTTTTCTTCGAAAGAAAAATTATTCAATTTGCCAGGTTCAACATTAGTAACTACTTCAAAATTCTGAAATCCATTATCGCCTGTAAGTTCAAGTCCGTATGAAATGAAAGCATCGCGGATATACCGGGCTGCTTCATCGCCACCGGCAGTTCCTGGTTTTCTTCCTTCAAGCGAATCAGAGGCAAGGTAGTACACGTGTTTTTCCAGTTCAGGTACAGTAATATCCGGACTGGATTGAGATAGAACTGCACTTCCGCTAAAAATGAAAAATGATAACAGAAATATATGTTTAAAACGAATCATGATAAAATTTTAAAAATTTTTGCGCAAAGGTATTAATTAAGATAAAAGGAAGAAGATAAAAGTTGGTAGAGGGAAGTCGGAAGTCCGAAGACGGAAGACCGAAGCTTCTTGTCCCCCTAATTTCTTAGTCATTCTTACCAAAGGGAAGAATCTAAGTATCGAATAGATCCCTGCAAGCCGCAGGCAGGCTTCACTCCACTACGTTTCGTTCAGGATGACAAAATAGAAAAGGCCATCCAATGCAGGATAGCCTTCTCTATATTCCTATCAGCCTAAAGCCTGCTATGCTTCAGCCTATTGAACAATCATTTTCCGTGTAACCTTTTGTCCGTTCGCAGTAATGGTATAAAAATATATACCGCTGGTGTAATTGCTGGCATCAATTGAAAGTGTTTGAGTGCCTGCATTTCTGTACCCATAATTATTTTCCGCCAATTTCTGGCCTGTAATTGAATAAACTTCCAGAGACAAGTCGCTTCCTTCTGTAAGATTTACATTTACATAAGTTTTCCCGTTAAATGGATTTGGATAATTCTGCGAAACTTCGGCAATAGTGCTGATGTTCTCAGCAATATCAACAGCTACAGGAGAAATTGCCAAATAAACGTAATTGTTGTTTATCGGGTCGTGGTCAGCTCCGGCAGTTGACAAGGCAATTGAAATACCCGGCTGGTTACTTGTTTGATATATCAGGTGGTACTTGTCGTTGTACACCTGTGGTGCAGCCGAGGCATACACACACTCGCTGAACAAATGGAATACATCTCCTGTGTAATCAGAATATTCGCTCCAGCTAGCTCCTTCATCCTCAGTAAAACGGCCATTAATGTGCCTGTAATTGAATACAGTATTGTCGAAACCAACAGCCAGCATAGTAAAGAAAACCTGGATAATTCCATCGTGGTAAACAATCTGCGGCATACTTGTAAGCGATTTAAAATATGTTGAAACTCCAACAATGGTATCACCTTCGTCATTTTCCTGTACATTGGCCACAAGGTATCCGTTTTGTGCCAAATACGTAGTTGACCAGTCTGCAGGAAGAATATCATGTCCCATTTTCACTGTGTCAAGAACCGGTTTGTCTTCATTCCAATAAACCAAACCATCTGAATAGAAATAGAAGAAAATAACTCCATCCTGAACATTTTGGACAGCACGCCCAAATACAACATGAACCTTCCCATTGTCGTCTACCACAGCGGCATTTGCACCATCTGCACAACCAAAAGCAGTCAAATTATCAGTAGCCTGGAGAAAAGGAACCGGACCCTCAAAGAAAAGTATCCTTTCCCAATTATCACCACCATCAGTTGATTTCATAATAACACCGTCGTTTTTGCCATCATTCACAACAAAAGCGATGGTATTTCCATTGGGAGTTGCCCAGGTGTAATCATCAGGGTTGTATCCATTTGAATAATCCGCTGAAAGGCCATCAAGCATTTCATTTTCAACCTCCCAAGTAACCCCACCATCAGATGTTCTTGAATATAAAATTGCTCCGTCCAGTCCTTCATATTCAGTACCACCATTTCCTACAGGTGCTGTAATAGCAAAAACATGAATAATTTCATGATTTTCGCCTGTAGTTAAAATCCTGGGCCACAACAAGTCTTCATGACCAGCGGGGCCAACTAAATAAAAATTATTCCAGGTACCGGTGCCTTTATTTTCTCTCCAGCTAAAAATCAAGCCATCGGCAACACCGGTGTGCGCACAAACGATTTCTCCATTTTCACCGTAAGGTTGGTAATTAGGCCAGCCTGTTCTTACGGGTTCAATCCTTTCAGTTGGGTAAGGTCCCCAGCTTGAACCATCGTAATAATTGTAACCGGTTCCCCTGTCGGAGTAGGCGGTAGGTGTCATTCCCCTTGTCCAGGTGGCTGCCATTGTTCCGTCAGGATATACCCACATGCGTGGTAAAATGGAACCATTGGTTTGTAAATCGTACCAGGTTTCGCCGATAACAACATCTGGAGGCAAAGCGGCAGAAACTATTGGGGTTTCACCCTCAAAAAAAGTTGCAGGTTCTACCTGGGGTGCCGGTTTTTCAGCTTTAACTGTTTTGTACCATTCCTTTGGTTGGACTTGCCTGTTTTGTGCTACAATAAACTGCGCAAATCCCAGGACAATAATAATAAGTAATGTTTTTTTCATAATAAAAATTTTTAAGTGAATAAAATATTCTGATTAACAAAGATAGTAGATTAAATATTTTTTTTGAAAAATACGAAATAAAATCCAGCCATCGCAATGAACTAAAGACATTTTTCTGAATGAAAAGGTTTGTTGGCCTTCTTGGGAAATTGAAAGAGAAAGTTTGCAAATTAAAGTCTTGAAATACTCCTGGAACAATCTGAAATCAAGTGCACACCCATTTTTTAAGACAGTTCAGGGTAAAGAAAATGTGAATGAAATAATACATTTTTTGAATGATTCTTTTACTTTTTCTGATTCAATTTTTGATTTTAACAATTTTCAAACTTTTAAGTTTTTAACAAAAAAAAGCCCCGCTACAAAGCGAGGCTACGTCACCAAAACTAAAAACTACCTAAAAACTCAAACTTGCCATGCCACTGTTGGCTACAACGGCTGTATTAAAAGGTATGTCATCTATATAAGGTTCGTCTTCCATTTCAAAATCAACTGAAACTGCTTTTTTGAAATTGATGGTTTCAACTATGCTTTCGGTATCGAAAGGGATGTCGTCAATATAATTTTCTGCTGCAAAATCTATAATTGTTGCCTGAGTTTCTTTTGCTTCACTATTGGCTGCAACCACATCAGTTTCAAACGGAATGTCGTTGATGTAAGCTTCGTCTTCCAATTGGAAAACAGCCAATGCCTTTTCGGCAACTATTTCTTTTGTATTAAAAGGTA
>DATCTB010000530.1:0-5402 GCA_036568185.1 Bacteroidales bacterium
CAAACTTGATTATTTGCCAGGAGTGATTTGCGATTGAACTAGGTTTCCTTAAAAACAAGAATGGGAAAATTATATTTCTTTACCAAAAAATATGAAAATGAAAAAGCCTGTATTTTTTGGAGTCAATATAATTATAGCAAGGGAAACCGAATACAATTTTTTCTCAACTAAAAAATAAGCGAATGCCTACTCAGCAATTTCGATTGTAATGCCTTCAACCTCAATAATATCTCCTGGCCTTAATTTCCTTCTTTTGCGCAATTCCATCTCGCCATTCACTTTCGCTTCACCTTCTTCAACCATCAATTTGGCATGGCCTCCGCTCTGTGCTATGTTTTTCAATTTCAATAAATTAATTAGTGGAATAAATTCATCCCCTGGCCGTAAATTGAAGGTTTCCTTTTTCATTTTTTTCCTGTTAAGAGTTCGAAATAGCAATCTTGTTGTTTTTCATTTCAAAGATAAATGATTACTTGTATGCTTCCAGGGTTTTTGTGTGCTGCATTCTTTCAAAGTGATTGCAGAAAAAATGAGTGGGTTTTTTCCGTCAGGCACAAATCATAATTCCAACTATATTTGTCAAGTTAATAAGCCGCTAATTAAATGAAACTGCTCGGATTTTTTTTAAAAATTTTATTGTTCTTTTTATTGGCTTTTCCTTTTCTCGTTTCTGCCCAAAACAATAATGATTCAACAAATAGAACAAGGCCAAAAGTTGGCTTTGTGATGAGTGGGGGCGGGGCTAAGGGTTTTGCTTACATTGGCCTGATAAAAGTGATGCACGAAGTAGGGCTGGAAGTGGATTATGTAGGCGGAACAAGCATTGGAAGTATCGTCGCGGGGCTTTATGCCATTGGTTACCACCCCGATACTATGTTGAAATTGATAAGGGAACAGAATTGGGATGATATTCTTACTGACAATATCGCTCGAAAATATATAGCCTATGATGAAAAAGAATACGGTGAAACCTATATCATGTCGCTTCCCGTAACCAAAAAGGGTGTTTCTTTAAAAGCGGCTCTTCACCAGGGGCAAGAAGTGAATATGTTTCTTAACCGCTACTATTCCCCGGCATATAAAACAACTGATTTCAGCAAGTTTCAAACGCCATTTCTTTGTATTGGCACCGAACTGATTTCAGGCAAAGCCATTGTGCTCGATACTGGCTATTTGCCTATGGCCATTCGCGCCAGCATGTCGTTGCCAGGTTATTTTACACCAACATATTATGATGGGATGTACCTTATTGACGGTGGTGTGGTTGATAATTACCCTGTTGCTGCAGTTAAAGCAAAAGGCGTTCCTTATATACTTGGCGCAAATGTTTGGCAGGGATTAGCAACCAATATGGATGAACTAAATACCATAACATCTGTTGTTGGCCAATTGATTAATTACGCTGCAGTGAGCCAGAATGACATTGGAATAAAGGAAACCAATAAATACATTCCGTTTAAAATGAAATATTCGGTAATGGATTTTAATGAATACGACTCAATTATTGCACTGGGTGAACGTATTGGGAGGGAACATTACGATGAAATTAAAGCTTTGGCCGATTCGCTGAATGCCATCGAATTTAAACCGGTTAAGGAATATAAAACGGTTCCGCTAGATTCTATTTATATAAATAAATTGGTTGTTAATGGTATGAACAGGATGCCACAAAAATATTTTGATAATACTTTTAAGAAGTTTGAAAATTCGTGGGTAACCTTCGACGAACTGGAAGAAGAAATTCGAAAAGCCTATGGTTCAAGGTTTTTTAATTATATTTTCTATGAATTAAAAGCTGAAGGAGACAAGAATATTCTGATTCTAAATATTGAAGAATCCGATGCAGGGTTCCTTTCAGTAGGCGTTCATTACGACAACAACTACAGCGCCAGCATATTGCTGAACGGTGCCTTTAGAAATGTTGTTGGAAAAGGTTCCAAGATTTTTACCGATTTGGTTGTCGGGCCAAACCCCAGGTTGCGTGCTTTATACATTAAAGACAATGGCGGAAAGCCTGGTTATGGCGGCGAAATTGATATGTATTATTTTGGCTGGAACGAATATGCTTCAACAACCAACCCGAATTCTCAAACCGGCAGAATTTTCTTTACAAACTATACTGCGACACTTTTCGCCAGTTCGGTAGTTAAAAATAGGTTTGATTTTAAAATTGGTGGAACTTATGAATATTTCAGGTTTAAATCTAAAACAGAAGGAGTGGTGGAAGATTCGATCGCTAATTTTAATAGCTACGGAGATTTGTTTTTTTCATTCAAAAGTGATACCCGCGACCGTACGTATCTTTCTACCCAAGGTGTAAAATCAGAATTGAAGGTTATTTATGTTATGCCCCTTTCAAAAGACTGGGTTTCCGAAATATTGACTAATTCGGTTGTTTTGTGGTTAAATTATGAACAAGGAATTCCATTAAGCAAAAAAATATCCCTAAAGCCGGGGTTCTTTCTGGGGGCTACTATTGCAAAAGATTATCCATATTCGTCCGATCAGCCTTCTGAAGATTATAACCTGTCACCGGTTCAGCACTGGTTTTATATGGGGGGACAGGCTCAGAGCAGTTATATTAAAACATTTCAGCCTTTTACCGGCGTGCAGTTTGTACAAAAATATGGACTTTACCAGGCAATATTCAGGTTGAAAGCGCAGTATAATTTTTACGATAAAATGTATTTTACACTTGAGGGTGATGTGGGGTCGAATGAATGGTATTTGAAAGATATTTTCCAGGGAGAAAACCTGGTTGTAGGATATGGAGGAACACTTAGCTATGACAGTTTTATTGGGCCAATTGAGCTTAGTATGATGGGTTCAAACATTTATCGTGGTGCAACATTTTTTATAAGCCTTGGTTTTTGGTTTTAATTATTTTTACAAAATGAAATACAATAGAATACTTTTAAAATTAAGCGGCGAAGCCCTGATGGGAAGTCAGCAATATGGCATCGACCCACAAACACTTTCTGCATACTGCAATGAAATAAAACAAGTGGCCGAAGCCCGTGTTCAGGTTGCAATTGTAATTGGCGGAGGTAATATTTTTCGCGGAATGCAAGGCGTTGCAAGTGGTTTCGACCGTGTTCAGGGAGATTATATGGGAATGCTTGCCACTGTAATTAATTCGATGGCTTTGCAGGGTGAGCTTGAAAAACAAGGCTTGAAGGTAAAACTCCTGTCGGGAATAAAAATTGACCCAGTTGCCGATTTGACAAGCGGGCATAAGGCCATTGAATTTCTGGAAAAAGGTAACGTAGTTATTATTGCTGGTGGAACAGGCAACCCGTTTTTTACAACCGATACTGCTTCGGCATTGCGCGGAGTTGAAATTGGTGCAGATGTTTTGCTTAAAGGTACACGTGTTGACGGAGTTTATACCGCTGATCCTGAAAAGGATAAAAATGCAGTAAAATACGATTCACTTTCATTCGATGAAGCTTATGAGAAACAATTGAAAATTATGGATATGACTGCGTTTACTTTGTGCAAGGAAAACAAATTGCCAATTCTTGTTTTCGATATGAACAAGCCAGGAAACCTGCTAAAAATTGTTCAGGGCAACAAGATTGGAACGATAGTTTCCTGAATTCAGAAATAATATTTTAAACAAAAAATATTAATTTTTGTCCAACTTTCTTATTTTTGGGACTGAAAGTTTAATACATTTTTAAAATTTATAGAGCTATGACTGATGATGCGCAACTTTGTATTGAAGAAGCCAGGGAGAAAATGGACCAGGCAATAGACCATATTGAACGTGAATTCAGTAAGTTACGAGCTGGAAAAGCAAGCCCAAGCATGCTGAATGGAATCAGGGTTGAATATTATGGAACCATGGCACCGATTGAACAAACGGCCAACATCAATACTCCGGATCCAAGGCAAATAATTGTTCAGCCTTTTGATAAAAGCACCATTCATTTAATTGAAAAAGCAATTATGAATGCCAACCTGGGTTTCAACCCTCAAAACGAAGGAGAAATAATCAGGATAAACGTGCCCCCTCTAACCGAGGAGCGCAGAAAAGATTTGGTTAAGAAAGCTAAAGCTGTAGCTGAAGATACCAAAATTGGCATCCGGAACGATCGCCGCAAGGCTAATGAAGAGGCAAAAAAACTTGAAAAGGAAGGCCTTTCGGAGGATGAAACAAAGTATTTGCTGGATGAAATACAGAAATTGACAGATGAGTATTCTGCAAAAGTTGATGAACTGTTCAGTTTAAAAGAAAAAGATATTCTTACAGTTTAAATTTCTCTGTTAGAATAATTAATCTTCATCTTCCTCATCTTTTCTTCTTTCCTTTTTTTTAGAGAAAATTTTACTAGCCAATAACGCTGAAACCTTCACAATATTTGAAGTTGTTATGTATGATTGGTATAAACTTTTTCCGACATTTAGCAGAATGTTAGGGAGGGTTAGTTTTTCGCTTAAGGCTTCAAGCTTCGTTTTTAACTCCTCAGTTTCGTTATGTAATTCAACTTTACAGCCAGCAATATTACTTCTCAATTCCTCCTTTGTTTTAAATGGAACATCTTCTCCATTAATAGATTCTTCTCTGAACAAAATATTTCCGAAAATTATTCTTAAAGGATCGAAAATGAAAGGTTTTCTCAATAAATAAATCAATATAGCAATAACCAGGTAAAACAGTGTTACCCATAAAAAACCATGAAACATCATGCCTACATTTTCGCTATACCAATTCACAAATGCCAACGAAAAGAAAATCAACACAAATCCACCTAAGCCCAGGATAATGACAAACAGAATAATAAGCGAGAAAATCTCGCTCATTTTCTGTGTCAGCAAGAGCTTGTTGTATTTAAGCTGTAATTCAATATACTTCTGCAAGCTGCCAAATGAATCTTTAAGCATGCCCCCTAATTCGATATTCTCCATAAGCAATTAAAATCTATGCTTTTTTAGTGGTAGCTTTTTTTAAGTCTTCTACCTTTTTGGTAGCAGTGCTTTTCACTTCTTCCATTGCATCAACAACCGTTTCTTTCAGGTCGTCAAATTTTTTGTGCATTTCGTCTGCCACTTCTTTACTTTTTTTTGCTATTTTTTTGCGGGTTTCGGTCCCTGAGTCAGGGGCAAAAAGTATTCCTACTACGGCACCTACTGCGGCGCCTACTACTGCTCCAACTATGAAGCTTAGTCCTGATGATTTATCACTCATGATTTTAAATTTTTAATGTTTGTTATGATTGATTTGAATTAATAATAGACAGTAAAGTTACGTCTTATTTAAAAAAATTCCAAATAATTTCGAGTAATTATTTTTAAGCAGGAATTTAAATTTTAAAATAAATTCAAATAGGTGTCTGTTTACTGGATTAGCTAACAGTAACTTAAAAGCCATAATATAGGCTGATTTTGTAGGCAAAGTT
>DATCTB010000531.1:0-3656 GCA_036568185.1 Bacteroidales bacterium
AAAATATATTGTAGAAAACGAAAAGAATATTTACGAAATGGCTGGGCAGGAATTCAATATTGCTTCGCCAAAACAGTTGGGGGAAATTCTTTTTGATAAACTGAACATAGCCGAAAAGCCAAAAAAAACCAAGACGGGACAGTACGCAACCGGTGAGGATATTCTGACGAGGCTTGCCCACAAACACCCAATTGTTGAGCAAATTCTTGAATACCGAACCTTAACTAAGCTGAAATCAACTTATGTTGATAGTTTGCCCAACCTGGTGAACAAGCGCGACGGGCGAATCCACACTTCCTACAACCAGGCAGTTGCTGCCACCGGGAGGTTGAGTTCGAACAACCCTAACCTGCAAAATATTCCCATCCGGACAGAAAGAGGAAGGGAAATCAGGAAAGCTTTTATCCCAAGAAATTCAGAATACACTTTGCTGGCTGCCGACTATTCTCAGATTGAATTGCGCATCATCGCCCACCTGAGCAAGGACAAGGCTATGATGGAGGCTTTCCAGCAAGGATTAGATATTCACACGGCAACTGCTTCAAAAGTTTTCGGAGTGCCCCTTGACGAAGTTACTAAAGACATGAGGCGCAATGCGAAGGCTGTCAATTTCGGGCTGGTGTATGGGATTTCAGCCTTTGGCTTGTCGCAAAACCTGGATATTCCACGGGGTGAAGCAGCTGATATTATTAAAAATTATTTCGAACAATATCCCGGAATCAGGGCGTATATGGACAAAACAATTGATTTTGCCCGAAAACATGAATACGTGGAAACCATAATGGGCAGGCGGCGCTACCTGAATGATATTAATTCAGCAAACGGCGTGGTGCGTGGATTTGCGGAGCGAAACGCCATCAATGCGCCCATCCAGGGTTCATCGGCGGATATGATTAAGATTGCAATGATTGATATTTTTGAAGAATTTTCTAAAAAGGATTTGAAATCAAAAATGATTTTGCAGGTGCATGATGAGTTGGTTTTCGATACGCACCTTGATGAACTGTATGAAGTGAAAAAAATAGTTGAAGACAAGATGAAAAATGCTATGAAACTGGATGTCCCCGTTGTGGTTGACATGAACAACGGAAACAATTGGCTGGAAGCGCATTAAAAATCAGTTTTCTTTTTTTATGGTTAACTGATAACTATTAACCATTTATTTGCGGGTGCCTCGTGCAATAACTCATGTGGTCATTCACCATTCCGGCGGCTTGCATAAAGGCGTAGCAAATGGTTGAGCCAACGAATTTGAAACCCCGTTTTTTCAAATCCTTGCTCATTTCATCCGAATCTAGCGAACTGGCTGGGATTTAATTTAATTCAGTTCAATGCTTCGTTCAAATGAGGACGAGAGCGGAGGTTATAGTAATTCTTGCATTTGCGTTGCAAACGAATACGAGTGAGGGGTATTTTCATTCTTCATAAATTGCTTTTATTACTCTAGTTTTCGGGACCACCATCTCATCCATTAAATTACCGTTAAGATTGTAGGTTTTAACAGAAATACTATCTTCAGAACTTATTGTGAATTCCTCTTTCAATACTCCATTGCCCCAAAACATTTTACCGTTTCCAATTGGCACTCCTTTTTTATACTCAATCTGACTTTTTAAATTTCCATTCCCATGAAACTCTTTCCAAACGCCAGTTTTAAGCCCGTTTTTATATTCTCCAATACATTCAATAATTGGAAAGTATTTTCTGTCTTTATCTTTGGTCAAATAATAATATTTATCATCAACTTGAGGTATCTCAATTCCAACATAATCCGTCACAATACCAAATGGTATTTTGAATTCGCGCCACATGCCTTGTTTAAAACCTAAAGAGTCCACATTGTTCGGAGTGACTTGTGCCTCTGCTGCAAATACATTAAAGATAAATAATACAATTAGTAAAATAAATTGGCAACTTCTCATGATTTAAAAAATTAAATTATATATAACAAACAAACATTAACCAATAACCTGAGCGCGCTGGGTGCAATAGCTCATGTGGTCGTTCACCATCCCGGCGGCTTGCATAAAAGCATAGCAAATAGTTGAGCCAACGAATTTGAAACCCCGTTTTTTCAAATCCTTGCTCATTGCATCTGATTCGGGCGAACTGGCAGGAATTTGATTTAACTCTGTCCACTTGTTCGCTTTTGTTTTGCCACCGGTAAACTGCCAGATGTATTTGTCAAAAGTGCCAAACTCTTTTTGCACTTCGAGGAAACATTTTGCGTTAGTTATAGTAGCCCTTATTTTTAATTTGTTTCTGATTATTCCGGCATCCTGCAAAAGCATTTCAATTCTGTCTTCATTGTAGTTAGCAATTACTTCCGGTTCAAAATTGTCAAAAGCCTTCCTGAAATTTTCTCTTTTGTATAAAATAGTTTTCCAGCTCAAGCCAGCCTGGAAAGCATCGAGCACCATAAATTCAAATAGTTTCCTGTCATCATGCACCGGCACGCCCCATTCTTCATCGTGGTAGGCAATCATTAGCGCGTCGTTGGATGGCCAGGCGCAGGTGGTTTTTATTTCTGTTGTCATTCAATTGTCATTCAGTGGTAATTCGGTTGCTAATTATTTGAAAAATCCGAAATCGAAAATCCGAAATCCGCAATTCTTCATTTCCCCTTCATCAAGCGTTCTATGCTTCTGCCGCTGGCTTTGATTATCCCTTTTTCAGTAATTATTCCTGTTATATATTTGGCTGGAGTAACATCAAATGAAGGGTTATAAGCTTCAGAGCCGGGCGAACTTACTAAAATTTTCACTTTATTGCCATTAGCATCAATTCCTGTTTGGTAAAGCACTTCGTCCTGGTTCCTGATTTCTATCGGAATTTCATCGCCACTCGGGCAGGTGAGGTCGAAAGTGGAAGTAGGGGCAGCCACATAAAATGGAACGCCATATTCTTTTGCAACGATGGCTTTTTCCAAAGTGCCTATTTTATTGGCAACATCGCCATTGGCTGCGATGCGATCGGCACCTACAATTATCAGGTCAATCTTTCCCTGTGCCATCAGCGATGCACCGGCATTGTCGGGAATGATTAAGTGGCTAATTCCATCGTTTTTCAATTCCCAGGCAGTGAGGCGCCCGCCTTGGTTTCGGGGCCGGGTTTCATCAACATAAACAAACACTTCTTTTCCTTGCCTTTTAGCCCGGTAGATTGGTGAAAGTGCAGTCCCAAAGTCTACAAACGCCAGCCAGCCTGCGTTGCAGTGGGTGAGGACAGTGGTTTTTTCACCAAATAATTCAGCGCCAAACTCACCTATTTTTTTTGAATCTTCAGCCTGTTCGGCTGCTATTTTTCTTGCGGTTTCCAGTGCATTTTCTGGCGAAATGAGCCCAGCTTTATACACTTCCTCCACTGCATGAAATAGGTTGCTGGCAGTGGGCCGGGTGGTTTCGATATCCATCCTTGCCTCCTTGAACAAATCTATGTTTGGCGTATCTTTCAATTCAATAAACGCTTGTGCCATCGCAAACCCGGCAGCGGCGCCAATAGCCCCGGCACCCCTTACAACCATAGTTGTAATGGCCATGCAAGTATCCCAATGGGTTTTGCATTCATGGATTTTGAATTCAAAAGGCAGCAGGTTCTGTTCAATCATAAAAACCGAATTGCCTTCCATCCAAACAGTTTGGTATAATTTGCCTTCA
>DATCTB010000532.1:0-2258 GCA_036568185.1 Bacteroidales bacterium
TTGATGGTCATCGAAACGGAGGTCATGGGGTTGGAAAGGTCGAAGCCGGAATAGAGTTTTTTGGCATCATCAAGGCAAGCGATGGATACGCCTGCATTACCGATTTTGCCATAAATATCAGGCCTGCGGTCTGGGTCTTCCCCATACAAGGTTACCGAATCAAAAGCTGTTGAAAGCCTTTTGGCTTCCATTCCGCGGGAAACATAATGAAAGCGGCGGTTGGTGCGCTCCGGGCCACCTTCGCCTGCAAACATACGGGTTGGGTCTTCATTTTCCCTTTTGAATGGAAACACCCCGGCAGCAAAAGGGAATTCGCCCGGCACATTTTCTTTCAATAACCATTTCAAAATTTCACCCCAACTGGTAAACTTGGGCAAGGCTATTTTTGGAATGAAATTATGCGAAAGCGTTTCTACTTTAGTTTCAATTTTAAATTCCTTATCCCTCACTTTGAACACAAAAAAATCATTGGTATAGTTGGCTTTCTTTTCTTCCCAGCCTTGAAGCAGTTCCAGGTTTTCGGGAGTAAGCTTTTTAACCAACAAATCGTAAGTTTCTTTCAGTTTTTTTAAAACAGCTTCTTCTTTACAGGCTTTCATTTCGTCCATTGCCTGGTTCAGACTGAACAGTTTTTGGGCAATATTTCCCTGCTCTTCGGCCCACTGGTTGTAGTTTCTGACGGTTTCAGTAATTTCAGAAAGGTACCTCACCCGTTGCGGCGGAATAATACTGATTTTTTCACGCATCTCATCCTTGTGTGCAAGGTGTGAATGGAAATCAACGCCGGTTTTTTCTTTTATAATTCTGAACAAATTCATGTACAACTCATTTACTCCAGGATCATTGAACTGGGAGGCAACTGTTCCAAAAACAGGCATGGTTTCAATATCTTCATCGAAAAGGAGGTTGTTGCGCTGGTATTGTTTTTTCACATAATGCAAGGCATCCTGCGCACCTCTTTTATCCGATTTATTCATTGCAATAATATCAGCGAAATCGAGCATGTCAATCTTTTCGAGCTGGGTTGCTGCACCATATTCAGGCGTCATTACATACATGGAAACATCGCTGTGGTCAACGATGGCAGTGTCCGACTGGCCAATGCCAGAAGTTTCAAGGATGATAAAATCGAAACCGGCTGCATGGGCAATTGTTTCGGCATCTTTCACATAATTGGAAATGGACAGGTTGGCCTGTCGGGTTGCAAGCGAGCGCATGTATACGCGCGGGTCATCAATGGCATTCATGCGGATGCGGTCGCCGAGCAATGCCCCGCCGGACTTCCGTTTGGTGGGGTCAACCGAGATGATTGCGATGGTTTTATCTTTGAAATCGTTTAAAAACCTGCGCACCAGTTCATCAATCAGCGACGATTTCCCGGCTCCACCGGTTCCGGTAATTCCCAAAACAGGTGTCTTGCTTTTTTTTGCTATTTCGGCCAAATTATCAAGCAAACCTTCTACTTTTTCACGGTTGTTTTCAGCTGCCGAAATTAATTCTGCTATTGCAACTATATTGTCGGTCCTGATATCTTCGGGCTTCAAATCCACTTTTTTCCCGGTAGGAAAATCAGATTTTTCCATCAAATCGTTAATCATTCCCTGCAAACCAAGGCGCATGCCATCATCCGGCGAGTAAATGCGGTCAATGCCATATTTGTGCAGTTCTTCAGCTTCATCGGGAAGTATTACCCCACCTCCGCCGGCAAATATTTTAATATGGCCTGCACCTTTTTCCTTCAGCATGTCGAACATATATTTTAAAAACTCCATATGGCCGCCCTGATAGGAGGTAAGTGCGATGGCCTGGGCATCTTCCTGTATGGCTGCATTCACAATTTCGTGGACCGAGCGGTTGTGCCCCAGGTGGATAACCTCGGCGCCACTTGCCTGGATGATGCGCCGCATAACGTTGATGGCTGCATCGTGCCCGTCGAAAAGCGAAGCCGCGGTAACTATGCGTACATGGTTTTTTGGTTTATAAATAATTGGTGCCTGCATGTTTTTGCTGTTTATTGAAGAGTTACAAAGATAAAGAAAATGACGTGAATTTGGGTTGTAGAGCAAAAATGTGCAAACGATTGCGAAAATGCCACACGATAAACCAATTTTGGCGTGAAATTTGGAATAATTAGGAGGCTAAAAATTTAAGTCATCAAATAATATACAATTATGAAAACTTCGTTTATACTCATTCTGTCGGCAATACTGCTTGGATTTTCATCCTGCAAAAAAGAAAACCCTGAACTACCGCAAGAG
>DATCTB010000533.1:0-16842 GCA_036568185.1 Bacteroidales bacterium
CAAAGTTCACAAAATGCCTTCATATAAATGAATTCCACTCTGTACAGGCGAAGCTCTTGCTTCGTGGTAACAATTCTTAAGTTTAAACATCATTTTCCTAATTAATAAACTCCTCCCGTAAGCATTCGGTATCCGCAGGAATAAAGGAACAGGGCGTTAGGGTTGAACTCATTTTATTCCTATGAAATGAAGTTTTGAAATAATGCTATTATTGCATTCGCTAAAATTGGAGAAAATATTGAATGAAAAAAACAAAAAAAATAGCAAAAATGACAGGAATAATCATAGGAAGTTTATTGCTGCTAATAGTGTTGGCTGCTGTTTTGTTTCTTAACCTGAGCCCTGAGTTTGGAGGTACTGCAACCAGGGAACAAAAGGAGTTTTATACAAAATCTGTAAACTACGAAGATGGTCAGTTCATCAACCTGGGCAATGTGAAAATGAGCATGGGTTTTGGCGACATGGTTTCAACTTTGTTCAAATTCTTTTCGCCACTGCCCAACACAACTCCTGATTCCAATCTTCCTGTCGAAAAAATAGATTCAGTTAGCATAGCTGAATATATTGGCCCAACACGTTTGTTTTGGTTTGGCCATTCTACTTTTTTGGTTCAGGTAAATAATAAAAATATATTGATTGACCCGATGTTTGGCCCGGTTCCTGCACCACATCCCATGCTTGGCAGTAAGCGCTTTAGTAAGGAACTTCCCATTGAAATTGAACAGCTACCGCAAATTGATGCTGTTATCATCTCGCACGACCATTTCGACCACCTGGATTATGGTTCAATTCAAAAACTAAAAAATAAGGTCAAGATGTTTTATACGCCATTGGGCGTTGGCGTTCATTTGCAAAAGTGGGGAGTTGAAAAAGAGCGCATTGTTGAGTTGGATTGGTGGCAGGAAACTACATTTGAGGATTTGACTTTTGTGTGCACTCCTGCACAGCATTTTTCGGGCCGTGGCCTTACTGACCGGGGATGCACCCAATGGGGTTCGTGGATAATTCAATCTGAAAGCGACAATATTTATTTTAGTGGCGACAGTGGTTATGGCCCTCACTTTTTAGAAATTGGCAAACTATACGGCCCTTTCGATTTTGCCATGTTGGAATGCGGGCAATACAATACCATGTGGCAAGAAATACACATGCTTCCGGAGGAAACTGCACAAGCCGGTATTGACCTGCAAGCAAAGCGTTTTATGCCGATTCACTGGGGTACTTTCAAACTGGCTTTACATCCTTGGACCGAACCGGTTGAAAGGGTTTCGAAAAAGGCAAAGGAATTAGATATTGAACTGGTAACACCCAAAATAGGTGAACCAATCATGATCACCGATTCTATTGATTATCCGAAAGAGGAGTGGTGGGCGAAAGGTATGGGGCCAGGAGTTTAAGGCATCCTGCAAAGGTTTTCTGGCAATAAACCAGGAAGAGATATTTCAAATCAATCATTTTCAAAAATTCCTATTAAAGCCTTTAGTATTTTTGCTAATCGCCCTTCTAAAACTTAAGGGTGCTTATTTTTTCAATAAAAAAACAAAAACTCTACATGTCCGAATTTTCTAAAACAAAAGAAAAAAGACTGACAAAACTGCTGGAAGTTTCAAGGCTGACAATTGAAACTGGCAATGCACGCAGCTTTATTCTTCAAAATGAAACCTTTATTCCAACTGTAATTCCTTCTGATTTTATCGCTCTTTTTGATGAACTGGTAAAGAAAGGCTACAAAATAGAAGAGCTGAAAACCTGCTCAAACAAGATTTTGAACGTTTTTCATTTACCCATTGAAAGCTATAAACGCATCGAGCCCGAACCAGATTCCTTTCTTGGCGTGATGGAGCAAAATAACCAGGAAATGGAAAAGGTTTTAAAGAAAATAAGACCCGTTTTTAAAGCTTTCATGAAGAATACCGATGATGAAAGGAGCAAGGCAAAGCTGGTTTCACTTTTTGAAATACTGGAACGGTTTTCAAACCATTATGTCATCAAGGAAAATGTGCTTTTCCCTATTATCGAAAAAACCTGGCCCGACTACAGGTGCCTGCAAATCATGTGGTCTTTCCACGATGATATCCGGAGAAATATCAAGACTATTTTGAATGAACTGAAAAATGGAATTACCAGTTTAAAAGACTTTAACCGCTGTGTGGGCGATGTTTTTTTCAATATGCTGGCTATTAAATTTCGTGAAGAAAAAATTCTTTTTCCAACCATCTTATCCACTATCAGCGAAAAGCAATTAAAAAAAATGAACCGGGAAGGCAACCAAATAGGCTATCCCTATATCCAGGTAGAAAATATGTTTGTTGAAGAAGCTAGCACAGACAGTAGTGAAAACATGGCTAACCTGGGCACAGGTTCTTTGAGTATTGAACAAATTAAGCTAATCTTTAACCATTTGCCGGTTGACATAACCTACGTTGACGAACACGATAAAGTGCGCTATTTTTCAACTCCGCCTAAACGTATTTTTCCAAGAACAAGTGCTATCATTGGCCGCGAAGTGAACAATTGCCATCCGCCCGAAAGTGTACATGTGGTTGAACAAATTGTAGAATCATTTAAGAGTGGTGAAAAAGACAAGGCTGAATTTTGGATAAAAATGAAAGGAGAATTTATTTTGATTCAGTACTTTGCTGTTAGAGATGATGCCCAAAATTATCGTGGCGTAATTGAAGTAAGCCAGGAAATTTCAGAAATAAAAGCCCTTGAAGGGGAGAAGCGGCTACTGGATTGGTAGAACAATTTCCCTGTACCCGCGAATTTCAAGCTTCATGATAATAAAATAAACGAGGCTTTTCGGCAGTTTGGAACCTACCGCCCGCACAAAAATAACCCTACGAAACATAGATCGACTTTGTGCTTTCATATAAGATTTCTTTTTGCCACAGGAAGTAAAGCGGGCTTTGATTGCCTGATCGTTCAAACAATACATGCAAAAAAAAACACTGCCTGATTGTTTTTTTTTCTACCTTGCTCTGTTTCTAACCATACCCGGCATGAAGCGTGTTTTCATACATCTGGTAATTGTATCAATGCTTATTTCTTCCTGTAGTTTTCCAACTGCACAAAAGGCAGAAAATATAACTACCGATTCAAGCTACCGGGCAGTTCTCGACCAGGTTCTGTCAAGCGGGAAGCTACGTGTTGCCACCGATTATGGCTATGTTAGCTACCTTATTTACCGCAACGAGCCGATTGGATATCAATTTGAATTACTTAATAAACTTTCGAATTTTCTGAACGTGGAGTTGGAAATCAGTATTGAAGAAAGCCTTCAAAAGAGTAAAGAAAAACTGGATAATGGAACAATTGACCTGATTGGAATGGGAATGTTTGTTAACCAGGAACGCAAAAAAGAATTTCAATTTACCAATCCTATTTTAATTACACGGCAGGTGCTGGTGCAGCGAAAACCAAATTTTTTCGAACAGATAAATATTTTCGAAGACCTTGATTTCAGCCTTTTCAGGGAGCCATTTAACCTGAGAGGGAAAACAATCTATATTGAAAAAGGCAGTGAATTTGCCAAAAAACTCAGGCAAATGGCTAGCGAAACCAACGACAGCATCATTATTCTTGAAGAAGACAAAGACCAGGAAGAATTAATAAGGGCAGTGGCTAATGGCGAAATTGACTACACCATTGCCGACAAGCACATTGCACTGGTCAACTCGTTGTATTACCCTGTTCTGGATGTAAAAACTCCTGTAAGTTTTCCGCAGCGAATTGCATGGGCCTGCAAGCTGGGCGAAACCGGCCTGACCGACACCATCAATTACTGGCTGGATAAGTTTAACCAGACACTTGCTGCAAAGGCACTTTACAACAAATATTTTAAAAATATAAGGCCGGAAAAAATTGCGGAAAACAAGAAAAGTTCCATTAAAAAGAAAGGTATTTCGCCATTCGACCCCACCATTAAAGAAGCCGCCCGCATGATTGGCTGGGATTGGCGTTTGCTGGCCTCGATGATTTACCAGGAATCGCAGTTCAACCCCCATGCCCGAGCCTGGACAGGTGCTTATGGCTTGATGCAGATGATGCCCATCACCATGGAAGATTTGGGAATTGATGAAAACTCTCCCCCGGAAAAGCAAATTCTGGCAGGTGCGAAATATTTGGGTTATATAGACAGGCAGTTTCCTGAAGAAATTGCAGATTCAGCTGAACGGGTGAAGTTTACCCTGGCGGCCTACAATTCGGGCTATGCCCACATTTTCGATGCCAGGCGGCTTGCAGGCAAATATGGCAAGAATCCAAATGTTTGGGAAGACAACGTTGACTTTTTTGTACTAAACCTTTCCGACCCCTTTTATTACCGCGACACAGCAGTTTATTATGGTTATTTCAGGGGAGAGGAAACCTACAAATTTGTTCGGGAAATAATAGATAGATACGAGGAATACAAGCTGGAAGTGGGCAAATAGCTATTTATTTTCTTTCGTAGTATTAGCTTCGCCGGAATTATTTTTTTCTTCCTGGCCGCTTACGCCATCCTTAAATTCCTTCACACCTTTGCCAATTCCTTTCATCAGTTCCGGAATTTTTTTCCCACCAAAAAGTAAAAGAACCACCACAACAATAACAACAATCTCAGGGGTGCCGATAAATCCAGCGTGCTGAATCATCTCAACGTTTACAGGAATATTCATAGCATTTGTATTTATTGGGAACAAATATAATACAAATAGATGCAATTGGTGTGAATTCAAAAAAAATCGTTGTGCAACAACCAAAGTGTTGGTACATTTGTCAACTATACATTCAAACAATTTATTATGCGAAAAAAATACCTTCTTTTCATTCTTGTAGTTGGATTTTTAGTTAACACTAACCTTTATTCACAAGACAGTAAGCCTGATTGGCGCAAACTGCATTACCTCTCCGAAGAGGAAATGAACCAGCCATTTGACGCTACAAGGGATTTTTATGAAACCGATCCGCCGGAAGGCCCGGTGCGTAATGTTGCCGAATATGACCAGATGCAGGCCGTTTTGGTCCGCTATCCTTTTGGCATTCCACTTGAATTGGTAAGAGAAATGGCCGAAGATATTGAGGTGGTTACACTTGTAGCCAACGCATCGCAACAGCAAACTGTCCTTTCACAGTACGAAAATGCCAACGTTAATACAGATAATTGTTCGTTTTTAATTGCACCAACGGATAGCTACTGGACGCGTGATTACGGCCCATGGTTCGTTTTCGATGGAAATGATGAGCCCGGAATTGTCAATTTCCCATATAACCGCCCAAGGCCAAACGACAATGATGTTCCTATCCGCGTTTCCGAAATGCTTGGTATTGATTTGTATGGGATGAACCTGATTGAAACAGGCGGAAATTATATGACTGACGGAATGGGAAAATCTGCTTCTACTGACCTGGTGCTTGATGAAAATCCAACTTTAACACAGGAAGATATTGATGAGTTGGTATTGGATTATTTGGGTGTGAACCAATACAGCCTTCGCCCCGATCCGCTGGATGATTATATTAAACACATTGATTGTTGGGGAAAATTTCTCGGCCCCGGTAAAGTAATCATAGGGCAGGTTCCGCAAAGCGACTATAGGTATGATGATTTTGAAGCTGCCGCTAATTTCTTTGCTA
The DNA here is from genome assembly GCA_036568185.1 of Bacteroidales bacterium. GTDB lineage: Bacteria > Bacteroidota > Bacteroidia > Bacteroidales > F082 > DATCTB01. Next base: position 5,617 of record DATCTB010000533.1, read on the forward strand.
CTTCCGTAAGTTCGCTGGGCAAGCCTTACAAAGTTTACAGGGTTTACACGCCTGCAACAAGCTTTCCTTATACACCTTACACAAACTCACTCATTTTAAATAAAAAAGTGCTGGTTCCTGTTTCCGGCAACCAGTGGGACGATGAAGCAATAGAATCTTACCAGGAAGCCATGCCGGGCTATGAAATTATTGGAATTAATTATAGCGGCTGGATTGATACCGATGCATTGCATTGCCGCACCAAGGGCATAGCCGACCTTGGGATGCTGTATATTCACCATGTTCCAATTCTTGGGCTAGCCCCCGTACAGGACAGCTACGAACTGACAGCAGAAATTACCGCAGCCAGTGGCCAACCATTGCTCAGCGATTCGGTGTTGATTTACTATTCAGTCAACGGCGGCGATTATATGACAAGCACAATGACGCACGAAACGGGTAAAACCTGGACAGGCAGCATTACCGGAGTTGATGGTGGCGACCAGGTTTCGTATTATCTATTTGCAAAAGATAATTCTGAAAGAAGAGCATTCAACCCCTATATTGGACAGCCCGATCCTTACAAGTTTACCATTTTTGGAACCCAAACAGATGACTTGTCTTTCGATCCCGACAGTGTTGTTTTCTCTACTGTTGACGAATTGTATGAAGGCATTCCACTTGATATTATTAATGAAAAAAATCATCCCGTAATCATTGATTACATTAGCCCTGAAGACTTTGATGTCTGGATTTGGTTTGTGGAAGAAATGCCTGAATTGCCTTACGTTTTGGAAGCCCACGATACGCTTTCTTTGAGAATTATGTCGGCTATTCCGGTCAAATCATTCGATTCCTGGCTGGTTGACACCATGTTCGTGCAGGTTCAGAACGATGTTTACGAAGTGCCGATTGTTTTTAACAGCGCCATTATTTCTGCACAAATTGAAAATGAAAAATTTGAAGCAAAAGTATTCCCCAATCCGTTCAATGAAAAATTGGTATTTGAATTTGAAGTAAAAAACCAGGAAAATGTCCGGCTCTTTATTTATGATGCCAGCGGTAAAATGATTTATAAAGCAAATAAAAATTTCCTGCCGGGAAAACAAAAAATCATTTGGAATAGTAATTCGCTTGAAGGAAAGCAGTCACCTGCCGGAAGCTATTTCTATCAACTGTTTGTCGGAGAAAAACAAAAAAGCGGAAAAGTTATCCTTTCCCACTAATGGATTAAAAAAAAGCAGCCATTCCCGCAAATACTTCGCTGTCGTTTTAACCGAAGAGAGACCAGACTGCTTTAAGCAGGAATCCCCTTCGTAGAATACGGAATTTATTTTGATCGGTTTTCTTCGTTCTGATTTTTAATTAGTCCATTGAAATTACTAGTTTCATTTTTTAAATGATTGGATATGAAGCAGTATAAGTTTTTTTCTTCTAAACTAGTTGTACTTTATAATTAATAGATTTTAAATTATTAAACTTGTTTTCTCAAAACGTTAATTTTTTGTTAATTAACTCTTCAAATTAGGTTTAATCATATTTTAAATTTAGTTTTGATTTATCTATTCCCTATCTAAATCAATACTACTATGAAAAAATGTGAATCAACTTTTAGTTTTATCGAAAAACTATATGAAAAACATCAAGAATTGTCAACTAAATATGGATGTATAATTGTTGGCAAATTCACCGATCCTTCAGTCGTTACTGATTGTCTTGCTGCTAAAGAAAAGCTTGATGAAATAAGAAATGCATTATTGGGTGTTTATAACGTGTTGTGTAAGAATAATCAGTGGTTGAGAATGGGACCTCTCGAATTGAATTGGAATAAGGTACATAAAGGTACTTTATTTGGACAGGGTGATAGAACCTGGATAAGTCCGGATCCATTCCCATATGATAACGGAGAATTTATATTTCGCGAGCATGATGGCGAATCTAAAGCAGAAATCACACTTTGTTCAATAGGGCCTAATAATTCTCATAAAGAATTGATTTCTTTTGAAATAAATGAAAACAAAAAAGAAAAGAATAAAGAACAGGTTGTAAAAAAATCGTTTACAAATCAAAAAGGAAGATTTCTTGTAATTAAATTAGATTCTAAATCAGCTTTGAATAAGCTCAATTATACTATAAAAATAAAAGGCGAAAATAATAAAACAAAGAAAGTAAGTCCTGTTGCGACTGTCAAGTAAAAGTTAAATAGACTGGCGCGCGGTTTTTCCATATGCTAATATGCTGTCCTTACTATATACTGAGCGATTTAATCCACAGTTTAAACCGTAGGTTATGAAGTTAAATCCCTAAATAAAAAAGCTGCCAGAAATGAATCAGGCAGCTTTTCATTTATGAAAATTATTAAAAATTAATCTTCTTCACTTAAAGCTTCTTCGTATGCTTTCAGCAATTTATCCTGAACATCGGAAGGAACTTGTGAGTATTGGTCAAATGACATGCTAAAGGTTCCACGACCCGAAGTAATAGAACTGAGGGAAGTAACGTACTTAAACATTTCTGCCAATGGCACCTTGGCTTTAATCACCTGGTATTTACCCTCCGAATCCATTCCCATGATAATGGCACGGCGGCTTTGCAAGTCGGTCATAACGGCACCCATCATGTCTTCAGGTATTTTCACAACCAAATCATAAATAGGCTCCATAATTTTTGGCCCTGCATTTTTAAAAGCCTGGCTGAAAGCGTGGCGGCCTGCCAGTTTAAACGAAATTTCATTCGAGTCAACCGGGTGCATTTTTCCGTCATACACATAAACCACTATATCACGGGCGTATGAACCAGTCAATGGGCCTTCAACTATTTTTTCATTAATACCCTTCATAATAGCTGGCATAAACCTGGCATCGATAGCACCACCAACTATACAGTTATTGAAAACCAATTTTCCGCCCCATGCCAGTTCGTGTACATCAGTACCACGAACCGGGAAATCAGTTGGGTTTTTATATCCTTCAAAATACGGCTGAATAGCCATGTGTACTTCTCCAAACTGTCCTGAACCACCTGATTGTTTCTTGTGGCGGTAATCGGCACGGGCAGGTTTGGTAATCGTTTCCCGGTAGGGAATTTTTGGTGGCACCAGTTCAATTTCAATTTTATGCACGTTGGTCAAATACCATTTAATTGTATTCAGATGAAATTCACCTTGTGTTTTAACCAGCATTTGTTTCAGCTCGCGCGAAAATTCAACCTCAATAGTCGGGTCGGAACGGTGCATTTCGTTCAGAATTGAACCCAATTTCTCATCGTCAGTTGAATTTACAGCGTGACAGGCTATAACGTGCAATGGTTCAGGCAGTGTAAATTCCTCAAACGGTGCATTAGCAATTTTTGCATCCATCAAGGAATCGCCAGTTTTAATATCTTTTAGTTTGATGGCAACTGCGATGTCGCCGGCAACAATTTTCTCTACTTTTTCACGGTTTTTTCCATTCAGAACAAAGAGTTGCGAAAGGCGTTCCTTGTGGCCATTTCTTGGATTAATAACATCTTGTCCTTCTTTAACTTCCCCGCCATACACTTTAAAATAAGACACTTCACCCAAATGTGATTCCACTGAAGTTTTAAAAACGAACAATGCAACCGGGTCGCTTGCTTTACAATTATATACTTTGCCATCCTTTGTTTTGCGGCCAGGCATAAGTTCAGGGGATGGGCATGATTTGGTAATGAAATCCAGGATGCGTGCAACTCCAATTCCATGTTTCGCTGCTGAACAAAGTACCGGGAAAATAGTCCGGGTAACCATTCCAAGGCGGACACCTTCGCGCATTTCTTCAATGGTAAGGTTATCGTTTTCAAAGTATTTTTCCATTAAAGCTTCATCACCTTCGGCAGCCCGCTCAACCAATGCCAGGTGCAGATCGTCGGCTTTATCTTTTTCTGATGCAGGTATATCCGAAATCTCAGGTTCCCCGCCGCCTTCTTTAAATTTTAATTGTTTCATCAACATCAGGTCAATGATAGTATTGAAACCTTCGCCTGAATTAACAGGGTATTGAACTACGGTTACCTTATCACCAAAATAATCTTTAAGTGCGGTAACTGTTTCATCAAAATTAGCTGCATGGTGATCGAGTTGGTTGATAGAAAACATGACCGGTGTATTGGTGGCAACAGTCTGCCTCCAGGCTGTTTCGGTAGTAGCTTCAACGCCTGCCTGGCCGTTAACCATCATCAGTGCGGTATCGGCTACATTAACAGCAGCAATGGTTTCACCAACAAAATCTGAAAAACCGGGTGCATCAATCAGGTTGATTTTCATATCATTATAAAATGTATGAAGCAAAGTTGAATGAACTGAATGCTGGCGTTCTACCTCAATTTGCCTGTAGTCGGAAGCTGTGGTGTGATCCTCAACTGTTCCTTTCCTGTTGATTACTTTTCCTTCAAAAAGCATAGCCTCGGCCATGGTGGTCTTTCCAGATTTAGCTCCTCCCAATAAGGCAATGTTTCTTATCTCTGACGTCTTAAAAACCTTCATAATTATCAATCTATTAAATGGTTAGCACTATTTTTAATGTAAGTTGGCAAAGGTAAAAAAATAAGTTTAAGAATTAATTCTGCCCTTTAATTTATACTGATTATATTAAAGAAATTGATTTGATTTTCTCTTTTAAAACGGGCCACGAATTATCAGGAATTTTTGCTCCAATATTTTCAATAACTGTTGAAGAAAGAATTGAGCCAATTTGGCCTGCCTTGTCGAGTGGCAACCCGTTGATAAGCCCATAAATAAAACCTGAAGCATATAAATCTCCGGCGCCTGTTGTATCAATTGCTTTTGCCGTAACCGGCGATATTTCGAATTCCAAATCACCACTTTTTACAAGTGATCCTTTTTTGCCGATTTTCACAACTGCTATTTTCGAAATTTTTGAAATTTCATTAAGCGCTTCTGCAGGCTCTTTCCCGGTAAAAGCCTTGGCTTCTTCTTCGTTCGCAAAAATGAGGTCAACATATTTTTCTGCAATTCTTTTTAAAAAATCAAGGTTGGCTTCTACCACATTATAGCTCGCCAAATCAAGCGAAATCATCAAGCCAGCTGCTGAAGCCTGTTTCATAATGCTTTCAAGCAATTCATGGTTTTGAACCAGGTAACCTTCCACGTGCAGAATACCAAAATCTTTAAAATGCTCCGATTTTAAATCAGAACCTGAAAGCTCAACAGCAGCGCCAAGGTATGTTCCAAAAGTGCGTTCGCCATCCAGGCTAATCATGGCACTGGCTAATCCTGAAGCAGATTTGCTTTTGTAAAGCAAGGGCTCGATTCCGCTTTTTACAAGATCACTTTGAAAAAACTCGCCAATTTCATCCAGGCCAATTTTCCCAATAAAAGCCGTTTTTACTCCAAGCCTGGCAAGCCCGTGAATTGTGTTGGCCGCCGAACCGCCCGATGCCATTTCTCTTTTTAATGCTGCAACGAGGCGGGCAATGTTTTCCTTGGTCTTTTCATCAACCAGCGTCATGCTTCCTTTAGGCAGCTTTAATTCAACAAGCAAATCATCATTTTCCAGGCTGACAAGCAAGTCAACCAGTGCGTTTCCTATTCCCAATACTTTTGTCATGCAATTTTTGTTAGGGCGCAAATGTAAGCAAAATCAGCTTTTTTCAAGGCAAGAAATACATCTAAAACAGCTTAAAATCACAGCAAGAATTTATTTTTCAAAAAATAATTTCATAGAAAAAAAAATAATTTATCTTTGCACCTCATTTTGAAAAAATGAAATTCCTCCTTAGCTCAGTTGGTCAGAGCATCTGACTGTTAATCAGAGGGTCCTTGGTTCAAGTCCAAGAGGGGGAGCGAAAGAAAACCCGGCCCAATAGGTCGGGTTTTTTCTATTTATTTTAGCAATGTAAATATTTAAAGCATATTACTTTATGTCAGAAATTCCATCCCCCTGTATGAAAATATGCTTCCGCGACTCGAAAGATGTGTGTTTTGGTTGCCGCAGAACCGGTGAGGAAATTGGCAATTGGTCGAAATACACAGAAGAAGAAAAGAAGGCAATTCTTGAAAAAATCCTTGACAGGACAAATGTTCCCGGCGAATCGCCTCCCGGGAATTATTTGCGGTAGCTATTAAGTATTTATCACTTATTTCCAGGCATTTTTGAGCTTGCTTTTCGAGATGATATCAGTTATCTTTGATACAATTAATTGAATTATTATGAAACGGAAAGACTTTGCTCTGCGAATTGCCGGCTCTATTTTTGGCCTTGTTTCCTTGCTTCATTTACTTCGGCTTATTACAGGCGCTTCAGTTGTAATTGCTGATTGGCCGCTGCCTTTGTTTGTCAACATTTTTGGGTTTTTAGCTGCCGCGGCTTTGTGTGTATGGTTGTGGTGGTTGTCTCTAAAAAAGGCTTAAGCCTAACCATGGCAACTATTTTAACTTATGGTGTTTGTAAAAACTTATTATAATCAATAAATAACAATGAAAACAAATACTCAAGGAAATCCGATTGTATCATGGGTCCTCAGAATTCTTTTAATCATTACAATTCTTTTCTTCTCAATGTTCTCATTTGATGTTTTTGAGGAGAATCTTGGTTTTTGGGATACTGCTCTTGCATTCCTGATGCATAATATTCCCACTTTTGTAATGATTACAATCCTCATTATTGCATGGAATTGGGAAAGTATAGGCGGAATACTTTTAATGCTGGGAATCTTAGGATTTGCAACTTTTATAGGTTTAAGTTCCGGCCGGTTTATGTCCGGTACGCTTATCGTGTTGGGAATACCCTTTCTGATAGGCGCATTGTTCGTTGTTAACCATTATTTTCTTGGTAAAAAACAAGCTGCTTAAAATTCTGAAATTGAAGAAGTAAATTACCGGAAGTAATACAAACAGCTTAGACTGGAATTTTCTGAACAGGAAACTACTTTTAAGACTTCTCTCTTGTTAAAATATTGCTCAATACCAGCAAAGCAATTATTATTACCGGAAAATAAAGAGGCGGGACACTATCGGAATTAATAACAACAAAAATGGGGGCAATGCTAATTAATAGTGCAGCAATAATACCTGAAACCATCACTAAATTGCTAATCCACTGCAAGCCAGTTTTCTGGAATTTAATAATAAACATTCCCAAAATAAGCCCAACACTAATTGTAACTCCACCAACAGCAATCATCAAAGCACGAATAAGTATTTGTTCGGTATGCGGAATTTGATTCCAATTTAAATGAACAATTTCTGCATGGTAGGGCATAAAAGAGGGCTTAAACATATACAATCCTCCAAACAGAATAATAAGAACAACTGTAAGGTAATAGAAGAAAAAACCAATTTTTAGTTTCATTTTTTTAAGTTTTTTTAGTTGTAAAAAGCAAGAAAAATTAGTTATATGCATCTAAAGTACATATTTATTTTTAAATTACTCTTTCCCCATCGCGTCATATTGAATTTGACTAACGGGGCACACAACTTATGGCATCTGAATAATGGTTTTCCTGAAATATGAAATCTCATTCGTAAAAGCTTGACATTCACTGTTTATATTCGTATATTGCAGTGATTTTTTTTAAAATTATACTAATTATGAAAAGCTAATCCCCCCTCTTTTTTCAAATTCAATATTGAAATTTTTCCTATAATTTTTCCCTGCTATACGTTTTCGTTTTTAAAACCCACAATTGAAGGAATGGATATTCCTTTTAGCTTAAAAACTATTGTCGTGAAAACTGTTTTAAAATCAAAGTATTCCCACCTGGCATTTTTTCTTGCTTTTTTCAATTATGCCAATCTTAAAAACCATTTTAGTAAGGAGAAACAATTATGAAAAATTATTTGACTAAAATACAAGAGCCAAATTTCTTGGTATTAAGCGTTGCCTCAATTTTTGTAATGATGATATTCTTAAGACTGGAATGTAACGTAGACACAGATGAAACCTCTTTATTGACTGGAGATTGTGAATTTAGCGAGATTGTAATAACATTTATACCTAATCCTGTTAACATTATTGCTGGCAATACCATAGAAGTAGAAGTTCAGGTCGCTGTTCAATCGAATTGTGATGAATATTTAAAATCTATTTGGGTGAGCGATATAAGTGACTATATTGCCTTACAACAAACCGCACTTTGCGGCACAAATAGTGGATTAACATCAAATAGAGGTGCCTGTAGCATTGGTGTTACCGTTGAACCAGCTACACCAGTTGGAACAATTCAAAAGCAATACAAAATAACGGTATGTTCTGAAGAAGTTTCTACCGAAGCTAACCCAGGCAATAAAAAAAGTGCAATTGCAACGCTGGATGTTAATGTACTTGCTGCACCAGATTACAGGCTTGCAATGGCACCGCCTACAATAGGAGTGATTCAAGGAAGTGAATTTTCTATCACAGCTTCTATCGAAAGGCTTGGAGGGCACTCGGAGGATATTACTATGTCAATGCAAAATTTACCGCAAAGGCTAACTTATATTTATGAACCAAATCCGATACCAGGAGACGAAAATTCCAGCCAATTGACTATTACTGCCGAACCAAACGCTGTTCCAGGGGAATACTCGATTAGGGCCATATGTACAGATGGTACAATTGAAAGGTTTGTCAATTTCCCTTTGTATGTAATTGAGCCTTTTACTCTTTCCATTAATCCTGCAACTATTTCTATTTCTCAGGGCCAGGCAGGTACTGTTGATGTTAATGTTGAAAACAGGATTGGTGGTTTTAGTGATTGGGTAATGCTTTCAATTGAGAATGCAATAATTGGCCAGGGAACAAATCAGGTTGATACTACTTTTAATCCAAACCCTATTCCTCCAATTGATGTTCACACCAGCGAATTAACCCTTTCAGTTGGAGAGTCAGTTCCACCAGGCAGCTACACAATAATTATTAGGAGTTTGGGAGGAAATGTACAGAAAACGGCTGAGTTGCAAATGACTGTCACCGAACAAAATAAGTGATATAAAAACTAAAGTTTATAAATAATACTCACACATTATCAAATCTTTAAAAAGGAGGCAAAATGAAAAAAATGATGAATTTCTCGGTAATCACATTTGTGATAATTGCTTTTCTTGGCATTTCAACAGCAAATGCACAGGAATGGACTAAGGAACAAAATGAAGTTTGGCAGGTGGTCGAAAACATGTGGACAAATTGGAAGGCAAAGGATTACGATGCCGCATTTGCCAATGTTCATGAAAAATACCAGGGCTGGAATAATGAAATTCCACTTCCATCATCAAAAACGAAATGGTTAAATGAAATGAAAGGGTATGCAGCTAATATGAGCAAAGAAAATTTCAGTATTGAACGCGCAAGAATTGTTGTGGAAGGCGATGCGGCTGTAGTTGATTATTATTTTAGTTTTTCATTTATCTACACTGACGGGGACATGAAAAAAATGATGAGTTATCATGGCAAAAATGCTGAGTTCTATATTTATGAAAATGGTAAATGGATGTTGCTCGGTGATTTTTCATTTGGCGAGGCGGATAAATAGAATACACTCAATTTAATTCGAATAAAGGAGGATTTATGTCCTCCTTTTTTGCAGTAGTTTTTATTAATAAAATTAATGTATTACGCATTACTATATTATCCAAGAATCCTGAACGATGGTTTCCATGCATTTCGCAACAAATATGAGCCTTATGCCAAGTTGTTAGCCGAGCATATTCCTTTTGTTTACCCGGTACCGGAAAAAATTGGTTGGAAAGCATTGGAAAATCATATATGGAAAGTTTTATCACACTGGGAACCATTTTTCATTCATATTTCGGGTCATCAGCTAACCTGGGATAACTGGCTAATAATGACGGTTAAAGAAGGGGAAGAAAATATTTATAAGCTTCATGATGAATTATATACCGGGATTTTAACACCACATCTCAGGGTTGATTTACCCTATATACCACATATTGCAATGGGTTTATTCAGCAAAGAAAATTATGATACTGATAATCCAACTTTTCAATCGACGTTGGATGAAAACAAGTATCAAAAGGCACTTTCAGAAGTTGAAGAAATGCAAATGGATTTTTGGAGAACAATCGAAAGCCTTACTTTGGTTAAAGTAAATGAGCACTACACAAAATGTTGGGATATTGAAGAGTTTAGATTTTAAATAAATTACAACTCCGCAAAACATCCAAAAAAAATTCAAATTTTGATAAATCAAAAAAGCAGCCCAACCTTATTAGTTGGGCTGAATTCAAAATTTCAGCTAGTGAAATAGTAGTTTTTTGTGTTCAGAAATAGATTAATTAGTTGTTTGTGCTTGCTGAAGTTTCTGAAATTTCCCATTTTTCAACTTTGGTCATGGTTTCATAATAGCGCCTTTCACCAATTTTCAGGCGGGCAATATATTTCCCGGGAGCGTACAGTTGGCCTGAAAATTCTACCTGGTATGTGCCAGGTGCTTGTTTTTTATCAACCAAATTTTGAAACCAGGTGTGTTCGTCATTGTAAACCAGTAAACGCACTCTTGAAAATTCCTTTACATGATAAGTGATTGTTGTAGTGGCATAAAACGGATCGGGGAAATTGGTAATTGGGTCAAGCATATAATCATGATCCTCAGAATAAGTATTCTTCAAATCAACCTGCGATTGGCTGTCAGATGCATAAGTGTTCAATTCTTCATCTTTCTGGCAAGAGAAAAGTACCAAGCCGGAAAAAAAGATCGCGATAAATAGATAAATTTTAGTTTTCATGGTAGCATATTTTTAAGTGATTTAGTTGATACAAAGTTCGGTCGACCTTGTCAATTATTTTTAACCCTTTTCAGGGATATTTTAAAATTAGCTGTTTTCAGCCAGATAAAAATAGAGGGAATAAAATACTTCAGTGTAAACTAAAAAGGAAAATCTTCTTCAGGAACGGTGCTATCTTCAATTGGTTTTTCTTCCGGTTTTTCAGCAAGCGGGTGAACAGCCTGGCCATCAACATAAATGGACTTTGGTGTTGTGGGGCAAGCATATTCACAGGCACCGCATCCCACACAAATTTTGTTGTTCACTTCTGGAATGGTCAGCTTATCTTTGTAAAAAACCATATTTACAGCCTTGGTTGGGCAATGTTCCGAGCAGGCGCCGCATGCTGTTTCGTGGGTGTAAACAACGCAATTCTCTTTTATAAAATATGATTTGCCTATTTGTGTCTGTTTTTTTATTTCAGGCTGAATGGGAAGAATGGCTCCGGTCGGGCAAACTTCGCTGCAAATAATACATTCGAAATTGCAGAAACTGGCATTGTAATTCAT
>DATCTB010000534.1:0-4093 GCA_036568185.1 Bacteroidales bacterium
ACAATAATATCTCGGATGGACTCACAAATATCAGTGAAAATGCAGGAAACTCAACCATCCAATATTCCATGCAAAAATCAATTGACAGGCCTTATAACATGATTATTGGTGGCCAGTGGCAAATCAACCAGCGCTACCAGATAAGGGCTGAAGCACAATTCCTTGGAGACCGCACCGGTGGATTATTATCTTTTAACTATCGTTTTGGTATTAAGGGTAAAAACTTCCTGGCTGGCCAGAATTAATTTGTAAAAAATTCCTGTTTGAATTAATTTTGTTTATTAAAAATTCTGAACCATGAAAATTTTAGTAAAAAGTTTAGTTTTTGTGCTGCTGTTGTTTGTTGGCAATTGGGCAACAGCACAAACGCAAAATGATGTTTCAGCCGGGGCAACCGTGGCTAAAAACCTGGGGATGTATATCTATCCGGCAAGCGGCCAGTCTGCAGAACAAACAACTGCCGATGAAAATGAATGCTACAATTGGGCTATCCAGCAATCGGGCTATAACCCATTAAACCCAACAACAGTTACTGCCCAACAGGTTCAAACTGGCCCAACCGGCCAAACGGTTGCCGGTTCTGCCGGTGGAGCCGCAGTTGGCGCTGCTATAGGTGCTATTGCCGGCGATGCCGGAAAAGGTGCTGCTATTGGAGCCGTGAGTGGTGCCGTACTGGGATTAAGGGCAAGAAGGCAAACCGAACAGAAGGCTCAGTCGCAAGCCAACCAGCAAGCCGCCCAAACCAACCAAAGTTTGGTTGATGGTTTCAAAAAGGCTTATTCGGCCTGCCTGCAAGGAAAAGGATATACCGTGAATTAATATAAATCATTCATCATGAAAAAAATATCATTATTACTTATTTTAATGGGATTGTTTGCCGGAAATCTAACTTTTGGGCAAATAACAGACAAAGACTGGAAATATCTGGTAATGCGCGAAGATGTAGTGTTGCCCTCCAATACAACTACGTATGAAGCTGCATTGGCTGATGTTACCAATTTTTTCAAATCCAATAACATTCAAGGTGTTTATTACCTGACGCAATTGCAGGACAACTATCATTATTCCCATATTTCAGCGCTCAACAAATTTGAGGACCTGGACGAAGGGCTGCTGGCTTATGTAACTGACCCTGCGAAAAAAGCTGAGCTGCAACTGCTGATGGATAATTTGAACAACAACCTGGAAACTAGCAAAATTGTTGTTGTCAAATACCGTCCCGAATTATCATTCACACCTGATGACAATATCTGGCTTGAAAAAGCTCCTTACCGCCGTTTCAATTATTTTTATTTTTTCCCTGGAATGGAAAAAGAAATAGAAAATGTGCTGATGACCTGGAAAACCTTGTACCAACAAAAAGGTGTTGAAAAAGGTTTCCGAGTATTCTCAGGAATGGTTGGGCTCGACAGGCCGGTTTATATTTTAACCACCTGGGCTTCCGACCCGGTTACTTACCAGCAAAACCTACAGGAAAATATGAAAAAGTTGGGCGATGAAGGCCCAAAAGTCTGGATGTCGACCATGGAACTTGTGAGGGATGTGGAAACCATTGAAGGCTGGTATTTACCCCAGTATTCGTATATTCCAGCGAAATAAACAGAAATATTTATGACAAAAAAAGCTGCGCCAGACGACGCAGCTTTTTTTAAATTACCCCTTCCCTACTTCACAATAATTTTCCTGGCTAAGGACCTTTTTCCTTGCGTTTCTATATAATAAATATATTGCCCGGGGCTTAAATTGCTTGTGTTAAGTATTACATTTTCAGATGAAGGAGTAAGGCTAGCCCTGTTAACTTCATGGCCGTTTATGTCCAACAATATTAATTCCGCAGGCATATCTTTTTCCAATCTATAAGGAATATTGACAAAATTATTTGCCGGATTTGGATATGGGTTTTTTAGCGTAATTTCAGTGTTTTCAGGTGTTGAAGACGAAATTGAGCCTGTTAAACCATAAATCTCCGTATTTAAAGGATAAAGAGAAACTGAAAAATCATAAATGTTGACCAACAACTTGATTGAGCCGTTGTTGTAAAAAAGCAAATCAGAATACGCCCCATCAGGGACATTCAACAGCACTGCGCCGTTTTCATTCACTACCTGCGTTGTATAATAGTAATAGCCGCTTGTATCAGACGTTGGCTGATAATTATAATAAACCACCAAAAGCTCCACCAAATTGTCTTCATTAAAAACATGGGTAGAAACAAAGGCGGCATCATACAAATACATATTTGCCGGTACTGACAGGCTAATGGTCTTTTGTAAACTATAATCAAGCCCATATATTAAAACTTTATTGTTGGTATAGTTCAATGAATAATAAGCGTTGCCTTCCAGGTATGCAAACAACACTGAACCGCTGAAATCCTTCTCCAGGTTAATCTGGCTTTTGGCTGAAAATGCCATAATTGCAAACACAAAAAATGCTAAAACTCTTATTTTCATATTTATTACAGATTAAAAATTAGGAATACATTATAGTGCCAAAGATAATACTATGATTCAACTGTTTTAGTTTACAAACTTATTTAATCTCTTCCCGCTCATACTGGCAGCATCCTGGCAATTCATCATACACCGAATCTTTTGATTTGTAATTATCCGTATCGTGGCCAACTTTTGCAATAGCCAGCTGAATCCGAAGAATTTATTATTACATTGAAATTTATTAGCCCGGATGAAATTGATGCCCTGATTAGATAAATAACAGCAAAGTTTTATAAACGAACTATTTTATTTGTGTAAACAACATTCCTGGAAAATAATTTCAAAAAGTAATTTCCTTGCTTGTAATTTGTGAAATCAATCATCAATTGAGAATCAATATTTTTTATGTCCCGCTCAAAAAGTAATTGTCCTGAAGCATTAAATAATTGCAATCTTGTCGCCCCACTTTCCGGGATTGAAATTGTTAAAATTGATTTTTCCTCATTTAATGGATTTGGATAAACGAAAAGTTCGTCAACACTGGCTTTATCATCTTCAAATCCTGAAATATCTGAAACTACTTCAAATTGCAGCATCATTCCATCATCTTCATGCACCAACATGTGGCAATGAGCCATGTAGGGAACTGAATCGTTGGCAAAATCTTCAAATTTTGTGATGAAACGTACAGTTTCCTGTGGTTTGACAAGGATAACATCCTTTCTGCCTTGTTCGCTAACTGGTGGAGGGTTGCCATTTCTGTCTAAAACAAAAAACTGTACATCATGGATGTGAAAAGGATGAGCTATAGCCGATTGGTTAAAAATGCTCCAGATTTCCGTGTTATTTAATGGTATTGTGTAATTTATTATATCCATATTGAAACTGGCCCCGTTTATAAGGAACTTTCCATTCAACTGGTTTGGGCCCATTATTTCTGGTGAAAACGTGAGGTTTCTGGTTTGGTTAGCTCCCGATTCAGGTATTGGATTTACCTCTGCCAAAGTTGAAGGAATCGTAGTTACAGGATTTTCAGTTTGTGTAACCACTTGAAAATTAATTATGTTGAAATTATTCCCGTTAAGGGGATTAGGGTTATAACCATCAAGCGTCATCATTGTCATCGTTCCTGGATAGGTTGCACCATAAATTCCATTTTGAAACTCAGAAGCATAACTCATGAGTTGAATGGTTTGCCCTTCCATTCCGTTGAAATCAATCAGTATTTCTGCCCGTTCTCCTGGAGCTATCTGGAGCCGTGTTATCGAAACAGGTTCAGCAAGTAGCCCGCCATCTGTTCCTATTTGGTAAAAAGATGAATTGCCCGACAAACCAATATTAAAAACCCGCATGGAAGAGCCATTGAGTAAACGAATCCTAACCACCTGGGCTGGAACGTTAAGTTGTGGGTTAATGGTAGCATTCACCATCAGCACATCATCAGAATTAGAAGGGACAACAATTTGATTTCCTGCATCAAAATCTTTGGTTTGAATTACAAGCGGAAAATCGTCAATGCCATAGGTACGTGGCAATTCAAGTGCAGCCTCCTCACTATCACGGACAATGATAAACCCGGCTATCCCTTTCGAAACATGCTCATTGGTTTTTTCGTGCAAATGCGGATGGTACCAATAGGTTCCAGCTTTGTCCATTAC
>DATCTB010000535.1:0-3576 GCA_036568185.1 Bacteroidales bacterium
TTTGGCTGCTTCTTCAAAAACAGTGCAATTGTCTTCGGTCAGCAAATGCTGGGGCAAATAAGCAATCACCGCGTCTTTTGGCGCCCTTACTTGCCCACGGGTAGGCGTTTGCACCCCGGCAATAATTTTCATAATGGTTGACTTTCCCGCACCATTTTTGCCCATCAGGGCTATTTTATCAGTTGGGTTTATCGCGAAAAAAACACCACTAAACAAGGTGGTTCCGCTAAATTCAACTGCCAAATTATCAACTGAAATCATAGTATTTTTTTGAGGCTGCAAAACTACTGATTACAGTGGAAGTGCAAAATTGTTTTTTTCACGTTTAAATGAAAATAAAGTTTAAACCATAGTTCTCCGTTATCCCGAATTTATTTAGGGTCTGAAACATTAAAAGCGTTAAGATCCTGAAACAAGTTCAGGATGACTCGTTGTTTTTCCCTGTTCAATCAAGAAAATCTTCTCCATTTTCCTCGATTAGTTCTTGGACTTTGGCTAAATCAGCTTCCGCAATCTGCAGTTCAACTAGAGAATTTGGTAAATGGGTCAGAACTTGTGCTGAAAATTCGTTTTTAAGGTAGCAGTTGATTCCATAAGATTGCAATTTGCTTTGAAGCACCGCCAAATCAGAGGCGTAGTGTGAACTTTTTATGGTGATGAATTCCATGTCTTTGTGTTTTATTCAAAACTTAAAAGTACAAAAACTCAAGTACAAAAAACAAAGTAAAAGATTCAAAAATCAAAAACCGAAATCCAAAAAGAAACACTCCGTAATCCACCCCCTAAAACATTATCTTTGCAAATAATTTTCAAAGACATAGTAAATATTGATGCCTCATAAATTTCATATTTTCAAAAAATTAACCTGGTTTTTAACTCTTGTAGTTGTTTTTTCTGGATTTGCATCCTGTTCAAAATCACCCGAACCGTTTGTGCCCAGCCCGGACCCAATTCCACCCGACACAACTACAGGCGAATATGCCCCACCTTTCGAGGGGGTACCTGCCACAGCAGATATTGCCATGTATGAGGTAAACCTGCGGGCTTTGACAACCCAGGGAAATTTTGCCGGTGTAACTTCCCGCCTTGATGAGATAAAAGCTTTGGGAATAAACGTAATTTGGCTGATGCCAATTCATCCGGTTGGAGTTGTCAATTCGGTGGGGCAGCTTGGCTCGCCTTATTCTGTTAAGAATTACAAAGAAGTAAACCCAGAATTTGGCAACCTCGAAGATTTTAGGACGCTGGTTAGGGAAGCCCATAAGCGCGAAATGGCTGTCATTATTGACTGGGTAGCTAACCATACTGCCTGGGATAACCCCTGGATTAGTGAGCATAAAAACTGGTATTCGCAGGATGGAAATGGAAACATCATCATCCCTACCGGAACCAACTGGCAGGATGTGGCCGATTTGAATTATGATAACCAGGATATGCGCCAGGAAATGATTGCCTCAATGAAATACTGGATTTCAGAAACCAATATCGACGGTTTCCGCTGCGATTATGCTGACGGGGTGCCATACGATTTTTGGAAACAAGCTATTGATAGCCTGCATAATTTCAAAAACAGAAAAATTATTTTACTGGCTGAAGGCAGTAAGGGTTACCTATTAACAGCCGGCTTCCAAATGCGCTATAGTTGGGATTTTTATTACAAATTGAAAGATGTTTTTGGCAGCAATGTGGCGGCTTCGCAACTGTTTACAACTAATGAGCAAGAAACAAACGGAATGCCTGCCGGGACTTATTTATTGCGCTACACCACCAACCACGATGAATCGGCTTGGGAAAAAACCCCGATGGTTTTTTTTAACGGGAAAAATGGCGCCATGGCAGCTTCGGCAATATCCATATGCCTTGGCGGCGTGCCTTTGCTGTATAGCAGCCAGGAAGTTGGAACGGTGAACAATGTCCCTTTCTTCAGCAAATCCACAATTAATTGGAACCAAAACCCCGACATGCTCGACTGGTACAAGAAAATGATGGCTTTTTATAATTCCTCTCAGGTTCTTAGAACCGGAAAATTGACTCCTTTCTACAACTCCAACATGCTTGTTTTCGAAAAGTCAAACGAGCAGGATACCTTGTTGGTTGCCGTTAATGTTCGTGGTACTGCATCTGCTTACATGCTTCCTGCCCAGCTTTCGAACACAACATGGACTGATGTTTTCGACAACTCAGACGTTAACCTCACCGTTTCTTTGGCCTTGGAACCTTACCAAATTTTAATTTTGAAAAAGAAATAATATGTGGGAAATATTTATCGGAAGTTTCTTGCTGAGCATAGTGCATGCAATAATCCCTAATCACTGGATTCCACTAATTGCCATTTCCAAAACCGAGAAGTGGAGCACACGTGAAACGCTGTCGGCAACGTTAATCACCGGAACAGCACATATTTTCAGTACTATTTTAATTGGAATACTGGTAGGCTTTATCGGCCACAAATTGTCAAGCAGTTTTGAATTAATAACAGATTTTGTTGCACCTTCAATTCTGATTATACTAGGCGCTGTTTTCATTTTTCTTGATATCCGACATTCGCACGCTGGTGACCATGATCACTTTAAACTGGAAGAAAAAAAAGTGAAAAACAAGTCGAAATGGGCCATACTTGTATCGTTGAGCATTGCCATGTTTTTTTCGCCATGCCTCGAACTGGATGCTTATTATTTTCATGCCGGTACCTTTGGCTGGCCGGGAATTTTCCTAGTTTCAACCACTTATCTTATTGTAACTGTTTCGGTGATGATGATGCTGGTGTATGCGGGCATGAAAAGCATTGCCCGATTCAGGGCACACTTTCTGGAAGAACACCACAAGCTCATCACGGGCATTATCCTTATAGTTTTAGGTGTGCTGGCTTATTTTTTACATTAAAATTAACTTAAAAAATGGTTCTTGACAGAATTGAAAATGTAGCTTTGTATGAAAGCCTGCACCCTGGTATTAAAACGGCTTTTGATTTTATTAATAAAACTGATTTTTCAAGTTTCCTACCGGGAAAATATGAATTGGAAGGAGATAAAATCTTCGTTCTGGTGAATGAATATGAAACGAAAAAAGCAAGTGAAACTTACCCCGAAGCACACAGAAAATATATTGATATTCAACTGATGGTTTCAGGTTCTGAAAAATTTGGCTATGCTGCATTTTCAGGGCAGAAGGTTCAGTCAGAATACAATCTAATAAAAGACATTGCCTTTTTTAATTCGGAGGTTGATTTTTTTGAATTGAACCCAGGCATGTTCGCTATTTTCTTCAAGAATGAACTTCACCAGCCTGGAATTTTTATTGGTAAACCTGAAACTGTGAAAAAAGTAGTTGTAAAAGTCCTTGCCAACTTTTTGGAAGTGAAATAAATTGTTTTCTTATAAATAAAAATAAGCCGTCCGTCTCTGAAAAACTCTTTTTCAGTTTATTTTCTTGATAATCTTTCAGTTTTTTGAATTCTTTTCGCTTCTGTTTTTAAAAAATGGTTTATTTTGTGAATCCTAATTCATAACGTATTCCCGCAACAATAAAAAATGAAAAATACCTATTTCGACCTTGTAGAACAAAGTTATTATTTTC
>DATCTB010000536.1:0-5016 GCA_036568185.1 Bacteroidales bacterium
CGGAATTCTCTTCGCATTCTCAGCCAGCCACATATCGAATGATTTAAGTTCGGGGTTTAGTTCTTTTGCAAATTTTACATCACGCAAATCTGCAAATTCTTTATTGAAATCGCGATAAAACTGGAACATATTGCCAAGGTCGTCGGCACCGGGGAAACCAAAGCTTCTGTAGGTTTCTGGGCTGATTTCGTTATAAACAACTTTCTCTCCAATTGCTTTTGATAACGATTCCGCCATTTGCTGGCAAGTTGGGTGCCCTCCGGCAATTCCGATTGATTTATTTTTCAGCGAGTCACCTTTTTTGAAAACTCCATAAGCACATTTGCCAATGTCTTCGGCTGCAATGCCTGAAAGTTTTTTATCTCCCATCGGGAAAGTGATTGCCAATTTTCCATCTTCTCCACGCTTAGGCCCCATCCCGAAATAAATCAGGTTGTCCCAATAAAAACTGGTGTGCAGGAAGGTAGTTGGGACACCTAAATCTTCAAAATGTTTGTTGGAAGCCCCTTTTGCATCAAGGTGAGGAACTTTATATTTGCCCATCAAGGTCGGCATGCTGTTGTCGTGCAGTGGAACAAATCTTCGCGTATCTTCCAAAGTTGACCAAATAGCATGTTTTACGCCTTGTTCCTTAGCTGCAGTAGCCATTTTTTTTACTTGCTCAAATTCTTTTTCCGGTGAAAAATGTTCCCAGTAAAAAGTCACAAAAAATGCACCGTATGCACCTTTTAAAGCCCGGTTGATGCTATCTAAATCATTAACATCAGCTACCACAACATCAGCGCCCATTTTGGCAAGCGCTTTGGCTTTGTCTGCGTTTTTATCGCGCGTAACTGCACGCACTGCGAACTCACTATTTTTATCATTTAAAATTGCACGGACAAGCCCGCCACCCTGGGCACCGGTTGCTCCAAATACTGTGATTATTTTTTTAGTTTCCATGAGTTTTATTTTTTAGTTTTATTTATTGAGAAACACTTTATCTGAATTTTTGTTTAAATATTAAATTAAAATTTTTGTTTTGAAGTAAATAACCGGAAGTTTTCCAAGCCCAAAACTACTCAATAGTATGCACTTAATTATTCCTATAACATTAATTAACAATTATTTAACATTAATTAAAACAAAATTTATTTGTAAGAATTATTTGATTTACTTTGTGGCGTGAAAAAAATTACTCTTTTGCAAACCGCCAGAATGATTTCAGCATGGCTCTTAGTGCTGTTGATTTCTGTTTCCATTCTACCCCTCAATCTTTTTCACAACCATTCTTCCTCAAATTTCGATTTGTGTGAGAAAACCTGCAACTTAGCGGATAAAATTTCAGAGCAAAATGAATTGGTTTCATTCAAAATTGAGAATGAAAATAAACATGAAGAATGCCTTTTTTGTGCATGGCAAATAGGTGCCAAACTAACTTACGTGCTTCCAAAATCTGAGGCTTCTCAAGAGGATTTTGTAAAAAATAAATTCACTGACTTTCAATTAACAACCGTTGAATTTCTTACCGCATTTCTAATTCCCAATAAAGATCCACCCGATTTTCTTCTATCTTGATTGCCTTTTGTTAAATAGGCATTTCAAAATCATTGGGTGTTTAGATTAACAAGCTATTTCTTAGTGAAACTTTGTGCCTTCTTAGTGTTTTTTGTGGTACAGCTTTTTAAATGCTATAGCACAAAGTTCCACAAAGAAGCCACAAAAAACACAAAGAATTTTATTCACGACATAAAAATTTATTTTTTTTACTAGAAATACATTCTAACATGAAATTTCTTTTTTCTAACATACTATTGCTTTTTATCACTTTTATTGCCAATGGGCAAAACAGCATTAAAGGAGTTGTCGCCGACAAACTAAGCCAGGCAACTTTGCCGGGCGCGAATATTTATTTCCCCGATTTAAAAAAAGGGGCTACAACCGATTTGGAGGGGTTTTATGAAATCAAAGATTTGCCTTCCGGAACATTTTTAGTGGAAATAAGTTATTTGGGTTATTCTACGCAATTAATCAAGACAGCTATTAAGGGCGAAGTTAGGCTGGATGTGGAGTTGGCGCCAACTGCCGCAGAAATGAGCGAAGTTGTTATTACAGGGACTTCGCTGTCCACAGAACGAAAACTGAACCCAATTCCTACCATCGTTATCAATAAATTATCTTCTTATGAAAATTCTGCCACCAACATTATTGATGCTATCGCTAAACAGCCGGGTGTTTCGCAAATAACTACCGGCCCTTCGATTTCAAAGCCTGTCATTCGGGGCTTGGGTTATAACAGGGTGGTGGTCCTGAACAACAATATAAGGCAGGAAGGCCAGCAGTGGGGCGATGAACACGGAATAGAAATTGACGAATATTCCATCGAAAAAGTGGAAATTATCAAAGGTCCCGGAAGCCTTATTTACGGCTCAGATGCCATGGCAGGAGTAATCAATTTTATCCAGCCACAGCCTGTAGATGAGGGGAAAATAATCGGAAATATCCACAGCAATTACCAGTCGAACAACAACCTGGTGGCATTATCAGGCATGACCGCCGGAAATATCAATAGTATCAATTGGCTGGCGAGGGTTACAGGTAAAAAAGCCGGGAATTTTCAAAATGCCTATGATGGAAAAGTGTTTAATTCAGGCTACGATGAACTGGCATTTACGGCTTCGGCGGGTGTTTCAAAAAAATGGGGTTTTTCGCAATTGCTTGTAAGTAATTTCTCCCAAAACCTGGGACTGGTTGAAGGGGAGAGGGACAGCCTGGGCAATTTTACCCGGCAGGTGGCTGTTAATGATTCCACGGTGGAAGATGTTGTTGTTACAAACAAAGAGTTGAACAGTTATGATATTGATGTTCCTTACCAGAAAATCAACCAGTTGATGGTTTCAACAAATAATAAGTTTTTCTTTGGCAATTCAGGCTTGATTGTTAACCTGGCTTACCAGCAAAATACACGCAAAGAATTTGGCAACCCGCTTGCCGTGGACGAGGCAGAGCTTTATTTCAAATTGAATACAGTGAATTACGAATTCAGGTATTTGCTCCCTGTTTACAAAGGCTGGGAAACCTCTGCGGGAATAAGCGGAATGTGGCAATCGAGTAGGAATTTGGGAAATGAATTTTTAATTCCTGAATACAATTTGTTCGATGGCGGCTTGTTTGTTTTTATTCAGAAAAATATGAAAAATCTGCATCTTTCGGGTGGAATCAGGCTGGATATGCGGGAAGTGAATTCCAAAGATTTATACCTCGATTCGGAAGGGAACCCGGTTGCGCCAACTGATACCAGTGCTACACAACGCTTTACCTCGTTTGAATCTTTTTTCTCAAATTTTTCCTGGAGCCTGGGCGCAAGCTACGATTTGTCTGAGCATTTTATTGTCAAGCTAAACCTGGCAAGAGGATTCCGTGCGCCGAATATTTCAGAATTGGGCTCAAACGGCGTGCACGAAGGTACATTTCATTATGAAATTGGCAACCCTGATTTGAATGAAGAAACTAGTTTTCAGACAGATGCCGGCTTGATTTACGACAGCGAGCACGTGAGTTTTGAGTTGGCGGGCTTTGTCAATTCCATCCAGAATTTTATTTTTCTTGAAAAATTAAGCAGCACCAGTAGCGGCGATAGCATTGTAGACCCTTCCGACCCTGTTCCTGCCTACAAATTTGTCCAGGGAAATTCAGTCTTGTATGGTGGCGAAGTAAGCCTTGATATTCATCCTCATCCATTAGACTGGCTGCATTTTGAAAATTCATTTTCTTATGTTCGCGGTATTCAGCTCGGCCAGCCCGACAGTTCGATGAATTTGCCCCAAATCCCTGCACCACGTTTCCAGACTGAGTTGCGTGCCGATATTAAAAAATGGGGGAAACACCTGAAAAATGTGTACGCCAATGTTGCCTGGGAATATAATTTAGCCCAGAATTTTGTTTATCTCTATGAAGGAACAGAGACGCCCACGCCAGCATATAATTTGCTTAGTGCAGGAATAGGTGGCGACATTGCCAACAAACAAGGTAATACCATTTGCACACTTACATTTACAGCCAACAATATCCTGAATATGGCTTACCAAAACCACCTCAGCCGCCTGAAATACTTACCCGAAAACCCAGCTACCGGAAGGATGGGAGTGTATATTATGGGAAGGAATTTTAGTGTCAATGTAATTTTTCCGCTTAATTTTAGGAATTAAAAAAAAACTGCTCCCAAATAAAGGAGCAGCTTACGGTGTTATTTTGTAAATATTTATTTCGTCACAACAGCAGCATTGCCCGTGAAGTCGGTAATGTTTATCCCATTATATTTCATGTATTCCGTGTTGTAACCAGCGCAATTACAATTCTTCTCAATTTCAGTAATTACTTCTTTGAAAAATACATTTAGCGTATCAGTTTGGGCACTGTTTTTATAGAAAATATAAAATTCTCCATCTTGATTCCAACAGTTTTCAATATACTGAGGGTCAGTACTTCTAATCATATAATCAGATGTAAGTGTATATGTCATAATTTGACCTGTACTGAATTTCATTTTATCAATTTCCAATGCATTTTCTGTTGCCGGATTTAATAGATTATCGCCATTAGAATTGACAATATACAGTTCAAACGGACTTGGCATATTCGTACAATCAGGGCAATCATTGTTGCAGGCGAAACAGAACAAGCAGAGAATAAATAATAACTTTTTCATAGTGTTTTTGTTTTAAGTTTAACAATATTCAAATTTATACAAACATTATACCAACTAAATGATTCAATAGCTGATTTTTCAGATTCATAAATATTCTAAATAAATATTTTTCTACTGCTGGCAAATTCTATTTATTAAGAATAGAAACATTTTACGATTAACCTTTCTTGAAACCATATTCTGGCATGAAATATGCTCTATTTTTAACTTTAATAATTATCAAAAATGAAAAAACTACTACTCATCTTTACAGTGTTCTTGCTGTTTTTTAGCGGAACATCTTCGTACACCGTTGAAGGCTTTAAGCCGGTGTATATCCCGGAAGCAGA
>DATCTB010000537.1:0-8337 GCA_036568185.1 Bacteroidales bacterium
AGAATATCATCAATATTGTTGTGGTCCCAGAGGTTATACCTGGCATGCAGGGTGTCGGGCTCAGCAGGAGAATATTTCACCCAAAGGTCATAATATCCGTTGTTTTGCAAGGTGTTTCTCCCATCCCCGCCTAAAGGTCCACCACCAAGGTCAACAGGATAATTAAGGACAACTCCTGCACTATCGTTGCTGGTAATGGTATTATTCTGGATAGGGCCAGTCATTCCATTGCTTATCAACCCGTTGCCTGAACATTGGGTTATTGTGTTGTTGTTTACTTTTTCATTGCCTGCACTGATGAACCCGGTACGTGCTTTGGTGATGGTGTTGTTTTCGAAAAGGGTAGCCCCGCTTTGGCTGTAATACCCTACCCATCCGCCGGTAATATTATTTCCTGTTACAACTCCTTCACCAGCATTTGTATAGATTCCTGTGGTTCCTTCCATAGGTATCCCATCGTTTAGGACGATTGTATTGCCGCTAACGTTAGTCGGGCTGCCGCTTCTAAGCGTAATACCCGAACCGGGACCGTAGACGGTAATCGTATTGTTTGTAAATGTACCCGAAGTTGCTTTTGAGTCGATTACCGGAGAATCTTCTCTTTTATCGAAATAACTGATGAATGTATTACCGCTGAAGATATGTGCCTCAACGCCTTCGGGTGCCAATCCGCTATCATTGATACCTCCGTTCAGGAAAGTGTTATTCATTACCGTCAGATAGTTCGACTGACTACTATTACCCACAAGCCCTTCAATGGTGCAATCCTTTACAATAAAGTTATAGCCGCTGCCGGTGGCAAAGGATATCTCGCCGGTATGGCATTCCCTGATCACAATGGTTGCCATTCCATCTCCGCAGGCGAAACGGTAGCCCGGACAGGTAAGCCCTGAAAATTCCGTATGGTATTTCATTGTTGCATCCGCATTGCTGAATGGAATATTGATAATGGTAGAAGCTGAGTCCATTCCTGCTATGATGAGGCCATCCTTAATCGGCAGATTCTCCAGTGGCGCTTCTTCATATAATCCCGGATGGATAATGACCGAATCACCTGCGATGGCTGCATCTATACCTTCAAAAACGGTATTGTACGGATGTTCAGGGGTACCATCTTCAATTCCGGTATCGTTTTCAATATCCACATGAATGGTATTGGTCATATTGCTTCCGCCACTTTGGGTGAAAAGAATAGTACCTCCTTCTCCGGCCACCCATCCTGTGGTTTCGTTCAGAAAGTAAACACTTGCAAGGAAATTGGAAGCAACGCCACTTACCTGGCTGTGCCACGTAAGACCTCCATCTGTTGAATGTACGACAGTGCCCTGGTCGCCAACAGCCCATCCTATTTGTGTGTTGATGAAAAAGATATCTTCAAACGATTCACCGGTGCCGCTTTCAACCTGTGTCCAGGTGTTTCCGCCATCGGTTGTACGAACGATACTGCCGTAAATTCCGGCCAGCCATCCATGGCTTTCATCCACAAAATAAACGGAAGCAAAACGGTAGTTCTGCGCGGCATTTACATTAATTTGATGCCAGGTATTGCCTCCGTCTGTGGTTTTAATGAGGGCAGCTTCAATACCTGTTGCCCAGCCTGTGTTTTCATCAATAAAAAAGACATCATGAAGTGCTTTGTTGGAAGGATTATCCTGCACGGTCCAGGTATTCCCTCCGTTGGTTGTGTGTAGTATCTCTCCCCAGTTGCTGGCACTAACGATCCAGCCGTTGTCAGCATCCACAAAACTGACAGAGGTAAACGTGCCGGTGAGCGGGCTTGTTTGAGTATACCAGTTGTTTCCACCATTTACCGTATGCCTGATAAGTCCTTCCCTACCAACGATCCAACCTTCGTTTTCATCAACGAAATCCATATCAAGGATGTTAATAGGGAAACTCTGCATAACATTCCATGTTTCGCCGCCATCAGTAGTTCTCAAAACAGCACCTGATGGGGAGCCTGTCCACCCGGGGTCTCCTCCTGCAGCCCATCCCGTATCAGCATTTGCAAACTCCACGTCAGCCAGCATATGCCAATACATGTCGTTAACCACCTCAAAATCAGTGTTAAATCCGCTGTTTCTAAGCATGATGCCAAATTGCCCGACTACTTGGTAAGTGTCGTCCTCAAGGGCAATGCTGGTGATATCGGTCAGTTCCCATGGAACCCCGGAATCAAGTTGTGTCCAGGTGGCTCCTCCATCCGTACCACGAAGTATCACACCATCATACCCTACGGCATAACCTGTAAAACCTATTTTGGTGGTGATCCCATTCAGCCAGAATTCGAGAGATTCATTTTCTTTGTGCCAGGTATCTTCGTCCCAATCCTTGCTCAGAATGATACCTGATCTTCCACAAACACGTGACATACCGTTTTCGCTCATGTCAACATCATACAAATCCCACGAAGTGCCGCTGTTCACGGAGGTCCAGTTCTGGCCGCCATTTGTAGTATGAATGATCAATCCATCCTCACCTACAGCCCAGGCTTCGTTGCAATGGTAATTATCGATGCTGTACAGGTTGAGTTGATAGAAAGGGCTGACGTTTTCCCAGTTCCCGCTGTTATCATACAATGATTTCAGCACAGTTCCGTTTTCACCACATACCCATACACAGGCATCGTTAACTGCTGAAACCGAATAAAGGTCATTTGTAGTACCGCTGTTTTGTTTTACCCAGGTAGCCCCGTTGTTTTCTGTGTAATAGATAGTGCCTTTGTCGCCAACGATCCATCCCTGCTGGCTGATGGAATAAATATCAATATCATTCAGGTTTTCGGTTGTTCCTATGTCCACAATTACCCAATAATCACCGGGCATTATCCGGTGAATGACTGTGCCATTATCACCAACTGCCCAATGGGTTCCTCTCATGGAAACGGCATTCAGGCGGTTTCCCTGCGGAAGTGGATTTTGCCATTGCCATCCGGTTTGTGCAGAAGTACTTATGGCTAATAACAAAGCCAAAAAATAGCTTAAAAGAAGTGTTAGCTTTTTCATAGTTTCTTATTTTTGAATAAGTAATTTCTTTGTAACAATTTTATTTTCTGAATAAACTCTGCAGAAATACAACCCACTTGGGAGCTGACTTACATCGAATTCCATTCCTTCAGAATTATAATCCCCGACAAAGGATTTAAACATTTTTCCATTTACATCAATTATTTCAAGCCTTTTAATATTAGCTTGAACCCCGAAACCTGAAACCCGAAACGTCACGGAAGCAGGGTTAGGGAAGATTTTAAATGGAACCTCATCATTATCATCAATCCCATTCGGGTTAGCATATTTTAGGGTAACACAATCGAAATAGTTTGGATAATTATCATAATATTCGCTGCTTCCGGTTACATATACATTTCCCGATTTGTCCACTGCAATTTCGGCTGGTTTATCATGGAAATTTCCCGGGCCATTGTAACGGTGCGACCATATTTCATTGCCGTTATTGTCATATTTAACCGTTGCGAAGTCGGTACTTGATATGTACGGTTCAGGTGCATTCTCAGAATACCCGGTTACATAAACATTACCGGATGCATCGAGGGCAAGTCCGGTAGCATAATCGTTCAAAGCTGCAGGGCCGCTGTACCTCGAAACCCACTGGGATTGTCCGTTGGCGTTGTATTTAATGGTAGTAAAATCATAATTAACTTCAAGGCCTCCACTTTCACCTGTTACATAAACATTGCCATCGTTGTCAACAGCGAGAGCCTGGGCTTTATCGTGCGAATTCACAGGACCATTGTATCGTGAAGCCCACTTTAGCGCGCCTGATGCGTCGTATTTCAGCGTAATAAAATCATTGTTAATTCCCCAGCTATAGCCTGTAACATAGATATTTCCCAGGGCATCAACGGCCAGGTCGGTAGGAACATCATCATCGTTACCGGGTCCATCGTAAGTCCGCACCCAGGCAGTATCTCCAGCAGGGGTATATTTTATTGTCCCGATATTGTAACGGTCGGGACCATTATTAGTATAGCCCGTTACATAAACATTGCCAGCCTCATCCACTGTAATAGCGGTAGCCTTGTCATCGCTCCAACTGCCAAAGCGGCGCACCCACAAAGTGTCACCACCCGGACCGTATTTAATGGTCGCAAAATCGCACCAGGCAGCAGGTTCGCTAGCCCCAGTAACAAAAACATTCCCAAAATGGTCAACAGCAATGGAACTTGAATAATCATCCTGGGGATTATCAAAGTTAATGTACCCGTATGTTGAAAACCATTGTTCAGCACCCTGTGAACTATACTTTACCGTTGCATAATCCAGCCTGGTGAAACCGGCATCAATAGAACCGGTAGCATAAACATTGCCATCATCATCCACGGCAATGGCAACGGCATCACCGGCATGGCTATTGGACCAAATAACTTCCCCTGAAGGGTTGAATTTAAACGTACTAAATCCTAGACCTGTAACATAAACATTGCCTGCAACATCAAGCTTTACATCCCTCCCCTTATCGGAGGTGTTATCGGGGTTGTTGTAAACATGCACCCATTCCGGGACAACCTGAGAAAAAACCACTGGCATTGCCCCGGTAATCAATACGAAAAACAAGATTTTCCGTAATAAAACATCATGTAATGTTTTCATAATATAAGTTTTTAATTGTATCACCATATAAGTGCGCCTTTGTTGCGATTTTTTTATTTAACGATCAGCATTTTTTTTGTCTCGATAAATTCTCCTGTAT
The DNA here is from genome assembly GCA_036568185.1 of Bacteroidales bacterium. Taxonomy (GTDB): domain Bacteria; phylum Bacteroidota; class Bacteroidia; order Bacteroidales; family F082; genus DATCTB01. Next base: position 4,711 of record DATCTB010000537.1, read on the forward strand.
ATAATGTGCAGTAATACACTCCGCTAGGTAGCTGGCTTAAATCTAATTGCATTCCATCTATTATAAATTTTCCTGTAAACGATCGTACAACTTTTCCAAAAACATCTATTATTTCAATCTTCTTAATTGTTACTCCAGACTCTATACCCGAAACTCTAAACTTTCCTCTGGTTGGATTGGGGTATAATTCAAAATCAGCCTCAGTTGTTTCTTTAACATTAGTTGTTTCGGCTTCAACCCTGATAAGCCATATGTCATAAACACCCGCACCATACGAGTCAGTAAATCCGCAAACAATATAGCCGCCATCGCTTGTTTGCTTTACCGATCTGCCTTCTTCATATTCAGAAGCACCAAAAGTTTTTGTCCAAAGTGTGTCGCCGGAAGAATTAGTCCTGAGCAGCCAGACATTGCTGTTTGCAGGGCCTAATGGTTCGGCCCATCCGGTGATGATGTAACCGCCATCCGAAGTCTGTTGGCCTGATTTGCCTTGCCCACCCTCGTAGTTTTTAGTCCATAATATATCGCCGGAAGCATCGGTTTTGACCAGATAGACTCCTGAGCCAAAACCAAATGAATAGGAAACCCCTGTAATAAAATAGCCTCCATCAGTTGTTTGCTGAACGGAGTAACCATAATCATTATCAAACCCACCGAAAGTTTTTGTCCAGAGTGTATCACCGGCAGCATCAGTCTTTAGCAGCCAGGCATCATTATACCCGGCGCCAAAGGACCCGGTATATCCTGTAACAATATATCCGCCATCAGTAGTTTGCTGAACGGAATAGCCTTTATCAAATCGGGTTCCTCCATAGATTTTTGACCAATCGTAATTCCCATCGCTATCGGTCTTAATCAGCCACAAATCTATCAGGTTGCCGCTAACCACAACCTCACCGGTGATAATGTATCCACCATCATTAGTTTGTTGAACACAATGACCCACTTCATCATTATTCCCCCCAAAATCTTTTGCCCAAATTGAGTCGCCATTTGCATCGGTTTTGATAAGCCATACTTGTTTGCCTTTGCTTTGAGCCCATACTGTACCGGTAATTACAAATCCTCCATCGCTTGTTTGCTGAACTGAACGGCCCTCATCAACAGCAAATGTTCCGTATGTTTTCGTCCACAGGGTATCTCCGTCGGCATTGGTCTTTATCAGATAGATATCAATAGCGCCAGCACCGTATGAGTAAGTGAACCCGGTAATAATAAAGCCACCATCGCTGGTCTGCTGAACTGAATAGCCATCCTCAGCCTGAACACCGCCATAGGTTTTTGTCCATAAAGTGTCAGGTATTTGTGCAAATAAAGAATTGCTGATTAAAAGGGAGCAAAGACAAATTCCTGATAGTAAAATCAACTTTAAGAAAAGAAAATAAGGCCTGTTATTCTTAACAGCTCTTTTGCTAATGTGTTGTTGTAAAGCGTTTTTTGAAGTTTTCATAGCTATTTATTTTTTCGAGAAATATTTGGTTTACTTGTAAGTTGGTTTGGTTATTTTTGAATAATAATTTTCTTTACAATAATTTTATTTTGTGAATAGAACCTTCAGAATAAGTATGAGCAATGCAGATTCCTGAAAGGAATTTTAATAATATGCGAAAAGTTTAAAATGGAAAGTAGAAGCTTTTTCATTAGATTAAGAATTAACATGGGTTTATTAAAACTTAATTGAAAATCAGAGTGCTAAATATACGCTAAGAAATGCTGAAAAGCAAGTTTTTTCTACAGAATTTATCGCGATACATTGTTGATTTCCTGAATAATGAATTACATTCAGCTAAGATTTATTGAAGTTGATTTCCAAAAAAAAAGGCCGGCGCGAAGTGCCGGCATTTCTTAAATAATAATTTATAAATCAATGTTTCACAACAATCCGGTTAACTCCTTTCGCTTTGGAAGCCTTTAAAGCAAAGATTACATTCCATTTTACTGTACTCAGCTTCTTTACTCTCAAAAGCGTTAATGCTTGCAGAGCCAGGCAAAGAATTAAGTTCTTGACATCTGATTCAGCTGTTTACCTCCAACCAGACCAGAATCTTCTCCGAATATCCCACATAAATCCACAGTTAGTGCATAGCCGATGGTCAATCCATATTTCTGATCTTCCATGTTCACTTTTTGAGTAACCACTTGAACCAGTTGACGTTCTTGTATGATCATAGGCAGCTACCATTTCGGATCCATTGTCGCTACCGGTCCACAAATGACATTTCCGGCAACGATTGTAAAGCAAACTAGATGACCACATTCCTATTAATCCCATTGCCATACCCAAAGAAAAGAGCATAAAAATTAAAAAATACTCGTTGAATACTCCTATATTGACACTGATAAATACAAACCATAAATAACCAAGAACAGCAGTGCCAACTAATACAATTGTTTTTATTATCGAATTGCTCAGTTTTGGGTTTAAGCTAAGACGGGAGGCAGTTTTATCAGTAACAAAATAAGGGATGTAAAGAATAATGTAAAACAGCGAAAGAATTAAAATGATAAAAAGAATAGCAACCAGAATGCGTACCCATTTACTGTCAAATTGTGTTGCTTTTGAATCCCCGTATTTATCAAGTCTCTCGTAATCACGAAAATTGGCCAAATCCCAGATTGTATTCATGAAAAAATTGGAGCGCAATTCGTTGCTTAAAGGAAAATATCCGGTCCATTTAGTATCTGTGCCGCTATATTTTACCTCTTCAATAATACCATTTTGAGTAACCAGTTGCTGGCCTATATATTTATGATCATCTTTGTAAAGATAGATGTTGTTGAAATAGTATGTTTTCTTCCCACTTTCATTTTTTATTGCGCCTGGTTCAGCAAATTTTTCAATAAACTCACCAACAGGTTTCCCTATCCAGTCTTCTTCAAAAGAATCTTTTTTATAACGCCAGGTTTTTCTGTCTACAAACCGTGGAACTTCCCAGCCCATAGGCGATAAATAACTTTCATTAATCCACCCGATGGTGTCATTCTTATCTTTTACTTTATAAAAAGCCAAAGTGTTATTAACTTGTTCAGGCCCATCAATTATGGTTAGCATTTCCCGCTCACTAATTCTCCTTATTTGTTTTCCTTTCACATAATTTGGAGCATCCCACAATCCACAAGCTGCATCAGAAATATATTTTACCATGACTGTTTCGGACTGCTTTATATTTTTACCCTCAACCCATCCCATTGTGCCGTCGGGAAGCATCACTTTATAAAAGTCAAGAATGCCAGGTTCCAAAACTTCTATTTTTGTTCCTGCCGGTGCTGAACCAACAAGAACACTTGCCATTTTATCAGTTTGGCCGGGCAATCGCGAGTTAGAGTAAAGTTCCGCTTGATTGATTAATTGGGTATTGTAAGGCTCTGCATCAAAATTTCTTTTGTCTGAACTGGTAACTATGTTCAGTACAATAAGAATAAGAGCAAGAGCAGCCAGAATGGCTGTGAATAAATCTTTTTTTCCTAGCATAATTTCAAAAATTAATTGGTTAATTAATCTGGTAAATAAAATGAACTACTAAAAATAGTTGAAAATTAAACAACTATATTCGTGTTTCGTTAAATTTAGAGATATTCTAAATAATTGAATCTTAAGCGTGGAAAAGCATTAATTATCTGCCGGTG
>DATCTB010000538.1:0-9040 GCA_036568185.1 Bacteroidales bacterium
TATACCGCTTCAGGCTGGGTTTACCCTACTTTTAGTGAGATATTTTTTAAATATTAAAAACAATCAAATTTGAATATTGGGTTCAACTATCTTGAATTTGATAAAATATTTTAATTCTGTATAACAGAAAAACTTCCATGAATGAAGAATCATGGAAGTTTTAGCTATTGAAATATATTTCTTTATTCAATAGTAAAGATAAATGGCAACCTTGCCTGGACACCATTCATTTTACTAACATACTGAATTTGGTCGTAGTAGGTTTTAAATTCACCTAACTCATTGCCAAATACTCTTGCCGTTGTTTTTCCTGTAAGTTCTTCAACAATTTGCTCGAAGAAATCTTTTTGTTTCGGATATTCAGTAATTCTATAATTTTCGCCAAGTTCGGCTTCCACAGCAGCAAAGGCAATAGCGTCTTCCATTCCACCCATTTCATCAACTAAACCAAGTTCTAGCGCATCAATTCCGCTCCATACCCTGCCTCGTGCAATGCTGTCAACATAACTTAACTCAAGGGCCCTTGTTTTTGCAACAAGTTCAGTAAAATCCTGGTATATTTTTGCAATAACCTGATCAATTTTTTCATGTTGAAATTCACTCATCGGTTTCATAACATCAATAAAATCGGAATTTTTATTGGTCATTACATCGTCGAAATTGATACCCAATTTGTTGCTGAACAAAGCTTGAAAATTAGGAATAACACCAAAAACACCAATAGAACCAGTAATTGTAGTAGGTTGAGCAAAAATATAATCTGCGTTGGTTGAAATCCAGTAACCACCTGATGCAGCCAGGTTGCCCATTGATACGATGAAAGGTTTTTCATTTTTCGCCAATTCCACTTCACGGCGAATTTCTTCAGAAGCCAAGGCATCACCTCCAGGCGAGTTTACCCTGAAAACAATCGCTTTTATTTTATCATTTCTCCTTACTTCCCTGATGGTTCTTGCCATACTGGCTGATCCAATGGAGCCGTCGCCACCTTTACCCTGAACAATGTCTCCTTCTGCATAAATAACTGCAATCTGGTCTTTCTGCAATTTTTTCGACTCCTGGGCTTTGACGCTCGTATAAGCACTAAAGCTTACGGTTTCCAGGTCATCTTTATCTTCAACTTCAGTTAATTCTTTTAATTTATTTATCAATTCATCACGATAAATTATAGCATCCACAAAATTGTTGCTCAAAGCATCATCAGCCATAGACAAATCAAGGTTGTCGGCAATTCTATTCAGGTCATCTATCGAAATTCCTCTGCTTTCCGACAAAGCTGACAACATTTTCCCCCAGACTGAATTGAGCAAAGCCTGCAATTGCTCGCGGTTTGCTTCGCTCATTTTGTCGAGCATCAGAGGTTCGACAGCACTTTTGTATTTGTTGTTTGGCCCGCGAACAATCTGCATATCAATTTCAAGTTTATTAAACATTTCTTTCAAAAAAGCTACCTGAGCATGCAAACCCTTGAAAAGTATCATACCTTCAGGGTTCATGTAGATATTGTCTGCCACACTTGCCAGGTAATAAGCTTTTTGGTCGTACGAATTGCCGTAACTGACTATCCATTTCCCCGATTCTTTAAATTTCAGCAGTTTATTCCTGATTTCCTCTTCAGTAGCCATTCCGGCAGGAACTGATTCCATGTCGAGAAAAATACCGTCAATATTTGGATCGGAGGCAGCCTTTTCAATATTTTTTAAAATGTCATTTAGGCCAATTGGTTTGTTCGATTCCATCGAAGCAAAATCAAAGTTCTCAAATGGATTGTCATTAGAACGGTCCTTAATTTCCGTTTTCCAGTTGATGTGTAAAATGGTATGGGGTTTAATAGTTACCTCATCTCCTTCGGCTGAAGCAACAATGCCTGCAATTATTCCAACGAAAATAATTGTTATAACTAAAATTGTGAGTAATGTGCCAAAGAATGAGGCAAACATTATCTTGAAAAACTGTTTCATAATGGTTGTTTTTAATGTTTAATGATTGATATACAATATTAGTAAATATTTAGCTAAGATTGTCATAAAACTCTTGTTTGCTTTTTTTAGATTTGCAAATCAGCAAAATATCAATGCAAAGCAAAAAAAGATTGTTCTTGTTAGCGGGAGGTAATATTGAACCGCGAAGCTATTATTTAGAACAAACAGAAAAACAAATCAGGAAACAAATAGGGGAGATAGTTCAGTATTCTTCTGTTTATGAATCCGAACCGTGGGGGTTTAAAGCCGATACAGCTTTTTTAAACCAGGTTTTTATTATTGATACGAAGTTGTCGTCTACAGACGTTTTAAAAAAAATTCATGCCATTGAAGAACTGATGGGTAGAAAAAGAAATGGTACTGAATACATTTCGAGAACTATTGATATTGATATTCTTTATTTAGAAAAAGAAATTACAGAAACAGAAGAATTAACAGTTCCTCACCCACGCTTACACCTACGAAAGTTTGCCTTGTTACCACTTTCGGAAATAGCTGCTGATTTCATTCATCCTGTATTGAAGAAAACGAATGATGAGCTTTTAGGGCAGTTGAAGGACAATAGCAAGGTGTGGAAAGTTGAGGGTAAGAAGAGCGAAAGTAATGTATAATTATATTGCAATAGAAGGAAATATAGGCGCAGGGAAAACTTCGCTGGCAACAAGAATTGCTGAAGATTTTAATGCAAAATTGATTTTAGAGCAATTTGAAGATAACGCTTTTCTGCCAAAATTTTATGTTGAACCTGATAAATACGCTTTCCCTTTGGAAATGTCTTTTTTGGCTGCCCGTTACCAGCAATTGAAAGACAAACTTGGCCCGCAAGATTTGTTCAAATCGTTTACAATTTCTGATTACTTTATCATTAAGTCTTTGATTTTTGCAAAAAAAACATTGGCCGAAGATGAGTTTAATTTATACACCCGTTTTTTCAATATTATCTACCCACAATTGCCAAAACCCGATTTGTTTGTCTACTTGTACCTTGATACAAATTTACTTCAGAAGAACATTAAACTGCGAGGTAGGGACTATGAACAAAATATTCAAGATGAATACCTCGATAAAATTCAGGCGGGTTACTTTGAATTTATCAGGCAGCAAAACAACATGCGCATTCTAGTGATTGACACAGGCAATATTGATTTTGTTCATAAGAAAGATGATTATCAGAAATTAGTAGAAGCTATCAATCAGCCCAGAGAAATTGGCATTCACAGGATAACATTTTAATTTTTGAATCAAAAAAAATCCCGGTTAACTGAATAACCGGGATTTTCTTATTGAAAAAATTTACTCTATTGTCCAATTCCAACCAATGCCCTGAAATCAGGATCATTGTAGTACTTGTAGAATTCACGGTCGGTTGAAGCCTTCAGTTTAACCAACTCGTCCATCTTGATAGATTTTGAGAGGTAATCCAAAGCTTTTTCCTTGTTATCCATGTGTGTAGCAGTGATTGCTAGCATATAGAATGTTTCAGCATCCTGTGGATCCACGCAAAGGAAAGTGGTTTCTGCAGCTGTGTTTTGTTTGTTGAGCAATTGCGCTAAACCGAGGTTAAAGTCACATTTTGATCCGCTTAACATTTGAACTGCTTGAGCATATTTTCCATTATTGATATAAACAATTCCTAAATTGTAATCAACATCAGCTCCCAGATTCTTAGCTTTTGTCAAATAAGTTTCTGCAGTTTTGTAATCACCCATTTTTAGGTAATAGGCTGCATAATTATTTTGTAATTCGTAAGAATCATTATTCATGCCTGCAGCTTTATCAAGCAATGCTTTTGCTTCGTCAAGGTTACCTAATTCCAATTCAACACCAGCAGCATTTACAACTGCTCTCCAGCATTTTGGATGCAGAGACATTGTGTTGGCATAGATTTGTTTTTTGGTATTCAGGTCATCCGTTAAAGTAGCTGCATAGAGCAATTCATTTAATTTCAATGAATCAGGATGAGAGATTGAGTATTCTGCAATCTGCATATCACTTCTCTTTGGTTCGAAAGTGTTAACTTCCATGTTAGCACGCCTCAATGGAGGAAGAATATCGCGTTCCAGTTCAGGATAAATTAAAATCATGTTCCTGATTTCTTCTTCTTTCTTTGCTGCAGTGGCTGCGTTTACTACATTCATGATTGCGTTTTTGTCTTTCAAATCTGATTTTTCAACTGCTTTCATGAAACCATTCCAGTCAGGGCCATTAGCTGATTTTACATAATTGATTTTAGCAGCTTCATCCTTCGTCAGTTTTTTATCTTTAACCAGTTTTGCTACTGCATCATTCAAATATTTTTCTGCAGTATTTGCTCTTTTTTCAGATAAACCCTGGTTAAATGATTCTTCACCTTCAGGCGAAGCCCAGCCAGCTATATTTATTTCTTTAACTTCCCATCTTTTTGCAACGTCAACCAGCATATTATTTCTTGCATCAACATTAGCTTTATTAAGTGGAAGATTTAAATTCAAATTGGCAACGTTAACCAGGAAGAATAAATCGGAAGTTTGAGTAATGATAGTAACTTTTTCGTAACGGTCCGGTGCAAAATCAATAGCTTCAGTACTTCTAACCAGTTGTGAAGTATTGATAACTCCAACTGCAACTTTCCTTGGTTCAGCCATATATGATTTTCCTGATAAGGCTGCATCGCCACAATCTTCATAGACTGTACCATTATATTTATAAATAACCGGAGCTACGACCAAATCTGAGTTGTACATGGCTGGGTCGTAAGGAACTTTTGTTTTATAGGTAAATGAACCTCCATCAGCATAACTAATCATTTGTCCATCACCTTCAACACTTTCACCTTTAAAATTCATAGGTTCAAGAACAAAATCTGTTCCCATACCTTCTAATATAGGAGTGAAACACATTACAGCATTTTTGTCAAAATATTTTGGAGGGAAAGTCCCATTAATAGTAATTTCAACTGAATCGCCAACTTCTTCAAGTGGATCTGGTGTAGCTTTTAGAGTAACCAGGCCAAAGTCATCAGCCATGTCTTTAATTTTGTTTTTACCAAATTTAACACGTGCACCTATATTAAAATGTGAATACACATCATTGTAAACTTGTGCTGCACCATGAACAATACCATCAGCCAAGTCAGTATCCATCCAGGTATATTCGTAGTCGCCATAAATATCCCACTTATCACTTACATGGAAAACAATTTCTGCTCCAACTGGAACGGTTAAGGCAACTTTTCTATCACTGATGCCGCCACCCTGGTTATTGATTGGATTATCACTATTTCCGTATCCAATTATTTCGTTTCCGGTGGCATTGTCATAGGTAGTTTCGTACCATTGAGCCTGTCCTACCCCGGCATGGAGATTAACAGTTACCAATCTGCCGTCTTTGTATCCAGCAAACCAATTAACAAGGTCAATTCCTACGTTAATATCTCCGTCGAAGTAGCTTGTTTCAAAATTCATATCGGTTCCAAAAGGAACTGAAAGGTTTTCTGGAATTACATTGTCCTTCTCACCGTTGAAATTGCCGGCACTTAAATTAGCATAAAGGCTTACTACAGATGTGAACTGACGTCCAAATCCCAGGCCTCCATTGAGCCCAATATGATTAAAGTCAGGCCCAAAACCGTTGGCAGAAAGGTCAGCATGTGAAAAAGTTGGGCCTATTTCTCCCTGGAAATACCAATAAGGCGTAAAAGCAGATTGAAGTTTTATCTTTTCATTTTTAATTTCCACGTCACCAGTCTTTTCCTGGGCATAAAAATTTAAGGGCAAATTTAACACCAACCCTAAAACAAAGGCCAGCGTCAACATAGAGTAAAATTTTTTCATGGTTTGAAAATTTTTATTTTTAAAAGTATTTATTACAAAACTAAGAAAAAAAAATCGTGTTTAAAATTAATTTCGGGTCTAGTTTGTATTGTTAATCTAATCTTTTGCAAACATAAGCAGAAAAGACAAAAAAAAAAATAGCTGGCAAAAAATATATTGTATCATCAAATGTTCTTAAAAAACTATGTTAAAAGATTCATTTTGAATAACATATCCCATAAAATAATGCCAGCGCTTACAGTAACATTAAAAGAATGCTTGGTTCCGTATTGTGGAATCTCTATACAAAAGTCTGCAAATTCAACAACAAATGGGCTCACACCGTTGATTTCGTTACCAAAAACAAGAGCATATTTTTCTTCTTTTTCAGGAATAAAAAAGTTCAGTTTTGTGCTTTTATCAGTTTGTTCAGCAGCAAGTATTTTGTAGGAATTTTGTTTTAAATCAGCAATGGCATCCTCAATTTTTTCAAAATATTTCCAATCAACCGAATCGGTTGCTCCCAAAGCTGTTTTCTGTATTTCTCGATGCGGTGGGCAGGCAGTTATTCCACATAAATAAATACCTTCAATTCTAAACGCATCGGCAGTCCTGAAAATGGAACCTATATTGTTGAGGCTGCGGATATTATCCAATACAATTAACACTGGTTTTTTTTCAGCATTTTTGTATTCTTCTGTTCCTATGCGATTTAATTCTTCAGTAGTTAGCTTTTTCAAGGTTTTGTATTTGCTGACAAAGGTAAAAAGACCTTTTCACAATCAGTTCATTTATTACCTTTGTTTGAAATTAATAAATTAAGGTGAGCGAAAAGAAGAAAATGAAGGAAACGCCTTTAATGAAGCAGTATAACAGCATCAAGACCAAATATCCAGATGCTTTGTTGCTGTTCAGGGTGGGCGATTTTTATGAAACTTTTGGTGAGGATGCTGTAAAAGCTGCCTCAATTTTAGGAATTGTTTTAACAAAAAGACGAAACGGTGCTGCCACCTTTGTTGATTTGGCTGGTTTTCCTCATCATTCGCTGGACGTTTATTTACCAAAACTTGTTAGGGCGGGTTTCCGGGTTGCTATCTGTGACCAATTAGAGGACCCAAAACTTACTAAAACTATAGTAAAAAGAGGAGTTACCGAATTGGTTACCCCCGGCGTCACATTCAACGACAATGTGCTTGAGCAAAAAGAGAATAATTTCCTCGCTGCAATGCATTTTACATCAGGCATTTCAGGAATTTCCTTGCTTGACATTTCTACCGGCGAATTTTATCTAGCTGAAGGAAATGATGAATATATTGATAAAATTTTGCAAGGGTTTCAACCCAGCGAGGTTGTGGTTCAAAGGCAATTCAGGTCGAAATTTATCGAAGAATTTGGAGACAAATTTTACCTAGCCGTTTTCGATGATTGGGTTTTTTCTGAAGAATTTGCCAGCGATATATTGCTGAAGCATTTTAAAACCAGCTCCTTAAAAGGTTTTGGTGTTGAAGGGTTCGAAAAAGGAATTATTGCAGCCGGTGCAGCAATTCATTATTTATATGAAACCAAACATGAGCATTTAGATCACATTTCCAAGCTTAGCCGTGTTGATGAAGGAAATTTTGTTTGGCTCGATAAATTCACTATCCGAAATTTGGAACTGATTTCGCCTTTAAGCCCCGGCGGGAAAACTTTACTTGATATAATCGATAAAACTGATTCACCCATGGGTTCACGCCTGATGAGGCGTTGGATTACCCTGCCACTGAAAGACAAAAAAGCCATCAACGAGCGCCTTGCCGTTGTTGAGTTTTTTATTGAGAAACAAGAAACTGCTGAAGGGCTGCGCCAAGAATTGAAAAAAATTGGCGACTTGGAACGCTTGATTTCCAAAGTAGCTACTTTCCGTGTTAGCCCTCGCGAGTTGGCGCATTTAGGTAAAGCACTTGAATCTGTATCCAAAATAAAGTCAATTTGCAGCCAATCTGAAAATGAAGCATTGAAATTGCAAGCCAGCAAAATGAATGCTTGTGAGTTGTTGAGTGAAAAACTGAAAAGGGAATTGACCGAAGAACCACCAGCATTGGTTAATAAAGGGAAAGTAATTGCGAAAAGTGTTTCTGCGGAATTGGATGAGCTGAGAGAAATTGCGCATTCTGGAAAAAATTATTTGCAGGGATTGCAAAAAAGGGAGGTTGAGCGTACTGGAATTTCTTCGCTCAAAGTGGGGTACAACAATGTTTTTGGGTATTACCTCGAAGTTACCAATACGCACAAAGATAAAGTACCGCCTGAATGGCACCGCAAGCAAACACTTACCGGCTCTGAGCGATATATTACTGAGGAATTAAAGGAATACGAGCAAAAAATTTTGGGTGCAGAAGATAAAATTCTGGAACTGGAACATAAGTATTTTGAAGAGTTGGTTCATTTTTCTGCCGGCTTTGTTCAACCAATTCAACTGAATGCTTCTCTGCTTGCTTTTCTGGATTGCCTGGTTTCGTTTTCAAAAATTTCCATCGAAAATAAATATTGCAAGCCGATTATCAACGACGAATATCATCTTGATATAAAAGATGGGCGCCATCCGGTTATTGAAAAGAACCTTCCGCATGGTGAAAAATATGTGACCAACGATTTGTATCTTGACAATACCAAACAGCAAATCATCATTCTGACAGGCCCAAATATGTCAGGTAAATCAGCATTACTAAGACAAACAGCGCTTATTGTGTTAATGGCTCAAATGGGCTGTTATGTCCCGGCCGAATCGGCTGAAATTGGTTTGGTTGACAAAGTGTTTACCCGCGTGGGTGCTTCCGACAATATTTCTTCGGGCGAATCAACTTTTATGGTTGAGATGAACGAAACTGCCAGCATTCTGAACAATATCTCCAACCGCAGCCTGATTTTACTGGACGAAATTGGGCGTGGCACAAGTACTTATGATGGGATTTCCATCGCTTGGTCAATTGCCGAATATTTGCATAACCACCCGGCTTATCGTGCCAAAGTGTTGTTTGCAACACATTACCATGAATTAAATGAAATGGCAGCTTCCATGCCGCGTATCCGCAATTTTCACATTTCTATTAAGGAATTGGGCAACAAAATGATTTTTCTTAGAAAACTGAAAAAAGGAGGTAGCGAACATAGTTTTGGGATTCATGTTGCTGAAATGGCCGGAATGCCCAAGCTGGTTTTGGAACGCGCCAGGAAAATGCTTCAAATTCTGGAACAATCACATTCCAGTGAAAAGCTGAACAACAC
>DATCTB010000539.1:0-6192 GCA_036568185.1 Bacteroidales bacterium
TTGAAATAGATGTTAATTTTTTTTAAAGAGGGGAAAATATTCCAAATTCATATTCTATACATTTGAATATCAGCTATTTTGAAATATTGAACCAACCATAGTTCCATTTTGTTTGTCTGTTTTTTTGACATGCAGTTTCCCGTCCTTAAATCATTATTAATACATTAGCAAAAAATTTGAAATACGAATCTATATAATTTAAACTATGAAAAAATTATTTTACTTATTAATTATTCTACTGTTTTCGAATGCCACCATGGTAGCTCAAACTATTGTGGGAACAGATCCTGAAAACAGAAATGTAGTATTGGAAGAATTTACCGGCATCCATTGTGTTTATTGTCCTGATGGCCATGCGATAGCCCAGGGAATATATGACGCTCACCCTGACGATGTTGTTTTAATTAACATTCACCAGGGAAGTTTTGCTGTACCTTCAGGTAGCGAGCCTGATTTCAGAACACAATGGGGTGATGCAATTGCTGGCCAAAGCGGATTACTGGGTTATCCGGCCGGAACTGTAAACCGACATTTGTTTCCCGGTTATTCTCAAGGTAGCGGAACTGCTCAGGGTAGAGGAACCTGGAATGTAACTTCCAACCAAATCCTGAATCTGCCCAGCTATTTAAATATTGAACTTGAAGCAATCATTGTTACCTCAACCCGTCAATTGGTTGTTTATGTTGAAGTGTACTATACTGATAATTCGCCTGCTGGGTCTAACTTTTTGAATATTGCCATACTCCAGAATAATGTTTTGGGACCGCAGACAGGTGGCGGAATGGGAAACAATTATGTTCACAAGCATATGCTGCGCCATTTTATAACAGGACAATGGGGCGTTGAAATTACTGAAACCTCTGCAGGTTCGTTATATACAGGAACTTTTGTTTACGAAATGCCGCTAGATTATAACGATGTACCATTGGTTTTAGAAGATCTTGATATTGTTGGTTATGTTGCTGAATCTCACCAGGAAGTTGTTAGTGGAAATATGGCTGAAATTACTTACGTTGAATCTTATGAGCGTGATGCAGCCATATACTCAACTTATGCTCCTCAAACAATATGTACAGGAGAGTTAAATGCACAGGTTTTGCTTAAAAATTACGGCACCGAAAATTTAACCAGCCTCAATTTTGTTTATTCGGTAAATGGGGAAGAGTCAGCTGAATACTCCTGGACTGGAAATCTGATGCAAAACGAAACAACATTGGTAACCTTACCTGAATATGTTTTTGCCCCTACTGATGACAATATAATTAGCATTGAATGTGAAATGCCAAACGGACAAAACGATCAACTTCCTCAAAATGATCAGTATAATAATAACAGCCATGGTTCAATAACGTTTCCTGATGAAGTCTTTTTTGGAATTCAAACACCCTCAAATCCGCAGGATCTGACTTGGAATATAGTTGATGAAAATGGCGAAACAATCGCTGAAGGCGGGCCTTACACTTCCGAAGGATTTAAAGTTATTCCACTTACATTTACAAACAGCGGTTGCTATACTTTAACTGTGAACGATGCGTCAGGAAGCGGCTTGAATGGAGGACAATATATTATTGCCAACCTCGATTCAGAAATCTTGTGGTCGGGCAAACAATTTACTTATGTTGCTGTTGCTGAGTTTGCCTACGATATCACAATTGACATTGCTGAAACCATTACTGCCCAATTTGTTTCAGTTTATCCAAACCCTGCATCAGATAATTTGAATATTGAATTTGATGTGGAACAGAACAGCGAAGTAAACATTTTATTAACTGATATGATTGGTAAAGTAATTTATCAAAATAATATTTCAGCTTCAGCAGGAAGTTTTAGATCCAATATTAACACAAGCGGAATGAATACCGGAATGTATTTGCTCACGCTTCAAATTGGAAATGAAACATTTAACCAAAAAGTGATGGTGAAGTAAATTCTTCAACAAATATTTTTTAAATAAGGCGGTGTTTTCACCGCCTTTTTTTTATGATTTAAATCATATAATTGAATAAATATTAGCAATATCAAACCGGTATGAAAAAACAATAATGAAACACTTAAACGATTCGCTATTCTTGAATTTTTGAACCATAATTTAAAATAATTCTACATAAATTGCATTGACATAAAATATATTTTTGCTCATAAAATAATCAGTTTTTATTTTTTCCAAAACCAAAAAACATCAAGTATGAAAAGAACAGTTTTCTCTATCATTTTATTGGGCTCACTCTTACTTTCTATGGGTGACCTTTACTCGCAGGAAGTCATTCTATCAGGTGAACTTAGACCACGATATGAGTATCAGCACGGTTATAAAACATTATTCCCTGACAACCAAACAGCGGCTAATTTTGTATCGCAGCGTTCGCGGCTGAATGCTTTTTATGCAAACAGCTCTTTTTCAACTTATTTAAGTATACAGAATGTAAGGGTATGGGGAGATGTGAACCAATTGAATGTGCAAGACGTCAATGGGTTTGCAATTCATGAAGCCTGGGGCGAAATTAAGTTTTATGATTTCCTGTATTTAAAAATTGGTCGGCAGGAAATTTCGTACGATGATCAACGAATATTTGGAGCAGTAAACTGGGCACAGCAAGCCAGAAGCCACGATGCCGCAATTTTTAAATTCGCCTTTGGCAAAAAAAACAAGCTTGATGTGGGGTTTGCTTATAACGCAATGAGCGAATCGCTTTATAAAGTAAATTATACACTAGCCAATTACAAAACCATTCAGTGGTTGCATTATCACGGCGATTTTGGAAAATCAGGACTGAGTTTTCTCTTCTTGAACAATGGTATGGCCTTCGACAATAATCCTGACACAACCGTTGTTGATCAAAAAGTTGCTTTCAGCCAGACAATTGGCCCCAGATATACCTTCGATGGTGATAAAATAGATGTTAGTGCAGCAGCATATTATCAGGGTGGAAAAAATGCAAACAACCGCAACCTTTCTGCATACTATTTTAGTGCTGAAGTAAACTTCAATTTAGTAAAGTCATTTACTTTTGGTTTGGGTGGAGAATATTTATCGGGTACGCCTACTATTGATCAGGCTGACAAATCAAAAAATGACCAATCGTTTACTCCATTATATGGAACCAATCATAAGTTCAATGGCTTTATGGACTACTTTTATGTAGGAAACCATGCTGGAAATGTCGGTTTGGTTGATATTTTCCTACCTTTGAAATATTCAGTAAAAAAATTCACTTTCCAGCTAACTCCTCATTATTTTATGAGTGCAGCAACTGTTTCTTCACCTGTGGTTGTAGGTGAAACAAAAACCTGGGTTGATTACAGCAATGGTCTAGGTACTGAAATTGACTTTACTATTGATTGGGCTGTTACGAAGTCGGTTGTAATAACCGGTGGCTATTCACAAATGTTTGCCACTGAAACCATGCAAGTGATAAAGTACCCTAAAGATGTAACGGCCGATTTTTATCAAAACACCAATAACTGGGCTTATATCATGGTTACATTCAAGCCAACTTTTTTCAAGAAAGAATTTGAAAAATAAACCGGTTCAAACTATCTTCGCAAGACTTAACAAAAAAGATTTATGATTAAATTCTTTCAATACATAAAACCTCCTGCAAGCTGGCGATTTCTTGTTATCACGTTCATGGGGCTAATGGTTGGACTTTTACTGTATATAGTTCATGTTGCCAATGCCACTTCATATTTGTCCGACGAACCTGAAACCTGCATGAACTGCCACATTATGGCGCCACAGTTTGCCACGTGGAACCACAGTTCGCACAGGGAAGTAGCCACTTGCAACGATTGCCATGTGCCACACGACAATGTTTTCCATAAATATTACTTTAAGGCTATGGACGGAATGCGCCACGCTACCATTTTTACTTTAAGAAATGAACCACAGGTTATCCATATCAGGGAAGCAGGGATTGAGGTGGTGCAGAACAATTGCATTCGTTGCCACAGCCATTTAATTACAGATTACAAAGTGAACGCAAGAAATACAACTACAGTTCATGCCAGGGAAGACCGGCTTTGCTGGGAATGCCACCGCGAAGTTCCACACGGAAGGGTTAACAGCATTTCGAGCGTTCCAAATGCAAGAGTGCCTGTACCGGGAAGCGTGATTCCTGACTGGCTGAAAAAATAAATCAACAAGAAATTAATTTTTTAAATATTAAAGAAATGAACCTTAAAAGAAGAATTGTAAAAAAACCCTGGATAGGCTGGGTGTTGTTTTTCTCAACTGTTATTATTGTAATACTGTTGGCAGTTTTCGCCTCTTCAATTGTTGAAAGGCGTACCGAAGCAGCCTTCGCATTTGTGCCAACCATACGCTACGAAAAATGGGAGCCTCGTAATGAAGTGTGGGGAGAAAATTTCCCGATTGAATACCAGTCGTACATGCAAACAGCCGATACTACTTTCAGAAGTAAATATAATGGCAATGCAATGATTGATATGCTTGAAGTAGACCCCAGACTAGTTGTTCTGTGGGCTGGTTACGGTTTTTCGAAAGACTACAACCAGGGACGTGGCCATGCTTATGCCATCGACGATATACGCAATACACTTAGAACCGGTGCGCCAAATTCCGGCTCTGGTGGCCCGATGCCAAATACTTGCTGGGCATGTAAAAGCACCGATGTGCCAAGGCTGATGGCTGAAACAAGCCCCCAGGAATTTTATGCCGGAAAATGGGGAGAAAAAGGACATGAAGTGGTAAATGGAATCGGTTGTGCCGATTGTCATGATGCTGAAACTATGAACCTACAAATTACACGCCCGGCTTTGATTGAAGCCTATGAAAGAATGGGAAAAGACATAACCCAGGCAACTCACCAGGAAATGCGTTCGCTTGTGTGCGCCCAATGCCATGTTGAATACTATTTTGACAAACGTGATGGCAAACAAAATTATTTAACTTTTCCATGGGATAATGGTTTCAGTGCCGAAGATATGGAAGAATATTATGATGAAATCGAATTTTACGATTGGGTTCATCCGCTTAGCAAAGCGCCAATGCTTAAAGCACAGCACCCGGGATGGGAAGTGTTTATGACAGGGATTCATGCTGAACGTGGCGTTTCCTGTGCCGATTGCCACATGCCATACAAGAGTGAAGGCGGAAAAAAATACACCGACCACCATTTGCAAAGTCCTTTGAACAATGTGGAAGCTTCTTGTGCTGTTTGCCACCGCGAAAAAACTACAACATTAATTAAAAATGTGTACGACCGCCAGGATAAAATAATTGAAAACCGCGATAAACTTGAAGAATTGCTCGTTAGAGCCCACGTTGAAGCAGCCAAAGCCTGGGAGTTGGGAGCAAACGAAGAACAAATGAAACCGGTGTTGACAGATATCCGTCATGCCCAATGGCGCTGGGATTATGCCGCTGCCAGCCATGGCGGTTCTTTCCATTCCCCGGTTGAAATTGGCAGGGTGATTAGCACGGGTATTACAATTGCCCAGGAAGCACGTATCAAACTTGCACGCATACTTTCGGGTCTCGGTTACAATATGGAAGTTCCTTATCCTGATATTGCCACTAAGGAAAAAGCTCAGGCATTTATTGGATTGGATGTGGAAGCACTTCAAGCTGAAAAAAACACTTTCCTCATCGAAATCGTTCCCCAATGGGATTCAATAGCAGCTGTACGCGAGGCTACTTATCCTTTAAAGAAATTAATGGAATAATAGAATTTAATTTAATTAAGAAAAAGGCGGTGGTTTCATCGCCTTTTTTCATAGCCCACGGTCATCCTGAACTTGTTTCAGGATCTAAATTTAAATTAAATTGATGCTGCATCAATGATCTTTGTGAAACTTTCTGAAATAGCTCCTAAACTTTTACAACTCGATATTCTATTTATTCCACGCACTTCCAACAATCAAGTAAAAAGCAAATTCCCTGTTGTTGCTCCAGGCAAAATCCATCCCAACATCCATACCGAAGGCACTGGCAAGAAGGTAACGGAAACCAAAACCATAATTATAAACAAGCGTGGCAGAGCCAAAATCATTAAAAGTTGGAAAAGCTTTACCCATCCCAGTAAAAACATCCACTTTCCAGCGCTTATAAACAACAAAATCCCATTGCATTTCTGCAACCATAGTATTATCACTTTGGTACTGCATCGCCGGAACACCGCGCAATTGAACAAATGGCAAAGCATAATATGGTGCATCGCCAAGCATGAAATT
>DATCTB010000540.1:0-2405 GCA_036568185.1 Bacteroidales bacterium
TACTTTTCCATCAATGTGAGCAACAATTGAATTCTTCATTTTCATGGCTTCAAGTATCAGCAGGGGTTCGCCGGAGCTGATTTTTTTCTTCGGCTTAACCATCACATCGACAATAGTTCCCGGTAGGAAAGCCCTAACCAACTTGGGGTTGTGCTCTTCATACTTTTTACGATTATTGTATTTATTGGTAAGCAGCGTCTTGTATTTTCCACCATCAATCGTGAGGGTTGCGTAGCGCACTTTTTTATCGTCTTTTTTTGCCATGGCTTTCAAGGTTTAGAATGGTGGAATACCGTGTTTTTTCGGAGGCATATAGATTTTTTTCTCACTCGAAATTTCAAGTGCATGAATCAAAATCTTCCTGGTTTCTTCAGGCTCAATCACTGCATCAATATAACCATAAGCCGCGGCAACATAAGGATTGGCAAATTTTTCCTTGTACTCTTCCACTTTCTGCTTGCGGGTTTCTTCAGGATTGGCGGAGGTAGTAATTTCTTTTCTGAAAATAATATTGGCAGCACCTTCGGGGCCCATAACCGCGATTTCGGCAGACGGCCAGGCAAATACAAAGTCGGCACGCAAATGGTGCGAACACATGGCAATATACCCACCGCCATAAGCCTTCCGCATGATAACGGTAATTTTTGGAACCGTTGCTTCAGAGTACGCATACAAAACCTTTGCCCCGTGGCGGATAACACCCGCATGCTCCTGATCTATTCCCGGCAGGTAACCCGGCAAATCAACAAGGGTAACGAGCGGAACGTTGAATGAATCGCAATACCTGATAAAGCGGGCAGCCTTGTCAGAAGAATCTACATCGAGCACACCAGCCAGCACTAAGGGTTGATTGGCAACTATTCCAACAGTTTGCCCGTCAATTCTCGAAAAACCTATTACAATATTGGGTGCAAAAAGCTCCTGAACTTCCAAAAAGTCAGAATCGTCACAAATAGATTTTATAACATCCCTCACATCGTAAGGCATTTTGGGGTCCGACGGCATCACATCGTCAATCTTGTACTGCCTTTTTGGCGATTTTTTTGGAAAGGTTTCGGCTTTATGGGTATTGTTCCACGGAATGTAGCTGGCCAGTTTTTTAATTTGGCTAAAGCATTCTTCTTCACTTTCAGCGAAAAAATGGGCATTTCCGGTAACTTCGCAATGTACGCGTGCTCCACCAAGTTCTTCCATCGAAATTTCCTCACCCAAAACAGTTTTGATAACTTCCGGGCCTGTAATAAACATCTTTGAAATTTTATCCACCACAAAAACGAAATCGGTCAAGGCTGGCGAATAAACAGCACCTCCGGCACAAGGGCCTAAAATAACTGAGATTTGAGGAATAACACCAGATGCAAGTGTGTTTCTGAAAAATATTTCACCATAGCCGGCAAGCGAGTTCACGCCTTCCTGGATACGAGCACCGCCAGAGTCGTTGATGCCAATAAGCGGCACTTTCAATTTTAGTGCATGATCCATAATTTTGGTGATTTTCTTGGCATGCATCCATCCCAGCGAACCACCTGCAACAGTAAAGTCCTGGGCAAAAATACAAACTGGATGCCCTGATAAAAGTCCAGTTCCGGTAAGTACACCATCGCCAGGCAAATATTTTTTATCCATATCAAAATCTTTCCCGGCATGCTCCACAAACAGGTCATATTCATGGAAAGATTTTGGGTCCAACAAAGCAATAATACGCTCACGGGCAGTAAGTTTGCCTATCGCTTTCTGTTTTTCAATAGCAACGTCGCCACCGCCTTTTAAAGCGTCGCGCATTCTTTTCCTAAGGTCGCTTGATTTTTGTTTAAGTCCCATATTTTATTGGAATTTGGTTGGCACAAAAAAAAGATAAGTTAGCTGTAAAACTGATTTCTTTTTCAGAAAAACTTATCTCGTTAGGATACAAAAGTATGTTAAAATCATCAAAATCCAACTTCAATGGGGTTTTAATTTATAAAGAATTTAAAATTATTTTTGTGAAAATGAACTAAGTATTGGAAAATGAACGCAGAAGAAATCAGAATTTATTGTATGAAAAAGAAGGAAACTACTGAAAGTTTTCCATTTGATGAAACAACTTTGGTTTTTAAAGTAAAGAACAAAATGTTTGCATTACTGAGCTTGGACAATCAATTAGCCATTAGCCTGAAATGTGATCCTGAAAAAGCAATTGAGCTGCGCGAACATTACCCCGCTGTGGGCCCCGGCTACCACCTGAACAAGCAACAATGGAACACAATTATCATTGACGGGACGGTAAGTGATGATTTATTGAAAGAATGGATTGACGACTCGTATTGGCTTATTGTGAAAAAATTACCAAAAAAAGATAGGGTGGGATTTGGGATTGATTAAGCACAATTGAAATAGAATTTGAAAATGAGATGATTTGAAAATTT